>DAOVRE010000191.1 GCA_030628305.1 Candidatus Heimdallarchaeota archaeon
AAACAACCTATGAAATGCTACAAGAGGAATTTGCTATACCAATTATTTTCTTCCAGAGACCTGAATGGGATAAGTTTCCTGGAGCTGTGCACACTTATGCAGCAGATGCTCTAATGGATTCAGGTAAAGTCTTACAATTACCCTCAACACATCTGCTAGGTCAAAACTTCTCAATACCCTTCGATGTCAAATTCATAGATGAGAACAATGAAGAACAATATGGTTACATAACTTGTTATGGTCCAGCGATCAGCCGTATTTACGGTGCTATGATTGCTTTACTCGGAGATGACAATGGGCTAGTTCTGCCTTGGAATTTAGCACCAATTCAAGTAGTTATCATCCCTATCTACAGGTCTTCTACTAAAGATGAAGTATTGGTTAAAGCTAGAGAACTGGAAACTAATTTGAAGAAATATATGAAGGAAACAACAGTCAAATTAGATGACAGAGATTATGTCAGTCCAGGAGAAAAGTTCAATGAGTGGGAACTCAAAGGTGTGCCACTAAGAATTGAAATTGGTCCCAAAGACATACAAAATGAACAAGTTGTTGCAGTAAATAGAATCTCTGGTAAAAAAGAAGGAGTCAAGCTAGTTGATTTGAAGAATTATGCATCAAACTATGCGAGCAATTTCACTAAAGAGCTAAAAGAGAAATATTCAGTTCAATTTGAAGCTCAACTTCAATTAGCGGAAACTGTTGATGAAGTGAAGAAAGCTATTGGTGAGAATAAGATAGTTTGCAGTGGTTTCTGTTCAATAGATCTTGATGGAGAACCTTGTGCAGAAGCAATAGAAAAGGAAGTAAAAGCTTTCGTACGAGGAAAACGTGTAGATTCTGAAAAACACAAATTCGAAAAATGTGTTGTATGTGGAAAGCCAGCTAAGGAAACCATATACATAGCAAGAAGTTACTAAGCATCTTCTTCTCTTATTTTCTTTTTTCCTCTTTTACAAACAGTAAAAAGTCAAATACTATTACTTCATTACTAATATCATGGACAAAGAGCTTATTGCTGAAATTAAGAAATTACTTATTGCAAATTCAATTAACGAAACAGTAAACAGAAGAGGGGTAACAAAAAAGATAACCTATACAGCTCCAAGTCCAGGAATTTACTCTCAACAATGGTTTTGGGATAGTTGCCTCCATAGCTTAGTTTGGTTCGAATTAGGAGAAAATGAAAGAGCTCTTCAAGAACTTGAAAGTCTAGTATTTGGAAAAGGTGACAAACCCTTTTTTCCACACATGTTATTTTGGAAAAAAGTTAGAAATATCTATTGGTGGTTCTTTGATACACTGTATCCAACCGAGAAGTATTCGGAACTTATTCAGCCGCCTTTAATTGGTTTTTCTTTAAAAAAACTGCAAGAGAATGGAATTAATGCTGAACGGATCAGAGAGATATCTGAGGATGTTTTAAATTATTATCAATTTATTATAAAAGCCAGAGATCCAGATAATAGTAATCTGATAACTATAATACATCCTTGGGAAAGTGGACTAGATTCTTCTCCAAAATTTGATTTAAATCTCACTAATAGAAGGTTTATGAGAACCAGACAATGGTTACGAATGAGAACCTTACTTAAAGAATTCAAAAAACATGATTGGAATCAAGAGGCAATGGTAAGAAATTCCCCATTTAAAGTAAAATGTGTTTTAACTAACACATTATGCGCATGGGGAATGGAATCCTTTTCTTCCGTTCTAGATGAACTTAAAATGAATGAAGAAGCTGTGTTAATGAGGGAAGAATCAAGTAGAATTTTACAAAATTTAATCCATCATTGTTGGAATGAAAAAAATGGATTGTTTTTTGATTTAAATATGAAGAAGCAAGGTTATGAGCAGATTCATGTAAAAACCATTACATCGCTTATGCCTTTGATGTTAGATATACCTAAGGATATAGAACAAAATCTTATTTCACATCTAACAGATTCTAAAGAGTTCTGGTCAAAATACCCCATTACAACTGTTTCAATGGATGAAAAAACATTCAATCCTAAGGACACTCCATTATTGTGGAGGGGACCTACTTGGATAAATACAAATTTCTTTCTATGGAATGGATTGAAGAGACATAAAGAGACAAAAATTGCTAAAGAACTGTCTGAAAAGACTCTCAATCTCATCAAAGAGTCAGGATTTAGAGAATTCTATAATCCAATCACAGGAGATGGTGGTGGAGCTAAGAGTTTTGGTTGGTCCACCCTAATTCTATTAATGCAAAAATAACTATTAATCACCATTTTTCCTTAAATTTAGGTTTCCTAAGATTTTTGTCTAAGAATCTATTATATCTTCTTACAAGAAGAACAGCATCGATATGAATCCAAAGATAATAGAGACTTAGTAAGATGAATAATCCTAATGTCACAAAAGTCCAGCTTCTATTAGAAGCAACAATAGCTAGAAATAGAATTGCAATAAATCCTGTTAAATAACCAAAACCTCTTAGAGCTTTGTTAACATAAATCTGTCCCACACCTGGAAAAATAACTGTAGCTAATATAACGGCTATTATTGGACTTTTATGTTCCATTGCAGGAGGTGTTGGCTGATAAGGAAGATGTTCGTCTGTAGAACTAGTATTCTTTTTCAATTTCAAATAATCTGACATTTTCACCTTTCCTACTTTAGATCCACAGTTATCACAAAATTTTTTTCCATCTGCAACTTTTGCACCACAATTATCACAATACATCATTTCACCCTTAGTTTCTCTGTCCTAGTTCTTGTATATATTAATAGGTTATACTCGCCCATATTTACCATTTTTCTTTAGGTGTTGGTTTCCTAAAATTCTTATCAAGGAATTTGTTGTATCGCCTTATCAGCAATATAACGTGAATATGTCCCCCCATAAGATATATTCCTAGTATTGCAAACACTACATATGCTGCGCAAGTCCACCCCCAATCAAGTAATGCTCCTGCAACAGCTCCAATTCCAATTGCCCCAAAAACGAAACCTATGCAGCCATATAATTTATCTACATAAAGGTATCCAATTCCTGGAATAAATAAGGTTGCCAAAACAACAAACATACTTCTTCGTTGTAAAGCAGGAGGAGTTGGTTGGTAAGGAAGATGTTCGTTTTTAGCATTAATATTCTTCTCTACTTTCTTGTAATCAGCGGGTTTTACTTTTCCTACTTTCGCTCCGCAGTTATCACAAAATTTTCTTCCTTTTTCTGCTTTTGCTCCACAATTATCACAATACATACGTGCACCCTAAATTTCTCTTCCTAGACCTATCACATTGGTCACTATGTTTTTACTTGCTCCTCTATATTAATATAATTATTATTTTTCGCAGAATGCTAAGTTAACATCGAGTTAAAAATTTGATAGTTAGAAATATTCAAATAGCAACTTTTTTTGTTTAGAATATGAATAAGAAGAAGACTTTGCTACTATTACCAATAATTCTTGTAACTTTGATTTTTAGCTCTTATAATTTCAGTTTAGTTGAATCTTATTCAGAAAATACTATTCAACCTGAGATACATCAAATCAAGGAAGCTGCTACAGATTTCACCATTACAGATGTCGACACAGGTGTTACGTATACTCTAAGTGATTTAATTGGTCAAGTTGTAGTTCTTGATTTATTTGCTACTTGGTGCTCACCGTGTGGCGTGGCGCTTCCTTACTTAAGAGAGTTATATCTCAGATATTCTGAGGATGAGGTACGAATTATCTCCATAGATGTTGATAGTTCTGAATCACAATCTCTTGTTTCTCAATTCCGTCACGATAATAATATGGACTGGATAGTTGGTAGAGATACAGATGGTTCAATATCTGCTATTTACGGTTCAGGATCAATACCTACCTTTTACATCATCGATCAACAAGGAAACATTCATTGGAGTGATTCTGGTTTCACAGTGGAAGAGACATGGCCTACAATGAGCAGTAAAATTGCTGCATTAGTAGAAAATTCAGAAAATCCAAGTCAAACTATGTCCCCAACAACTAGAGTATTGCTGACAATTCTAGAAGTTGTAGGAGGTCTTGGAGCAGCTGTAGCAATCGGTTATGGATTATACAAACTTCGAGCTCGTTTAGCGCAAAAGAGATGCTTAAGCTGTAAAAGCATTGCTAATTCAAAGTGTTCTAAATGCGGAAGTTACATTTGTTCTAATTGTTCATCTCAAGGTTGTCCAAATTGTGGCAGTAAAAAGTTCATAAGACTATAAACTTTCGTTCATGTCTGGCAGATGAATAGCGATTTTACATACTTCATCACCGTAGTCAACTGATGAGAAGAAACTTACCCAAACTTGTTATGAGGGAAAATGAGGGGAAAAATTTAGGGGAATTATAAGAAAGAGAGCATATGTTAGTGAGAATAGGGATAGCAGCAAAGTTACAAGGAGTGTCAGCTAGTACGTTAAGACGAT
>DAOVRE010000266.1 GCA_030628305.1 Candidatus Heimdallarchaeota archaeon
AATTTATCTTCTTCAGTGTTGGTTTTGAAACTACCTCTTGTGTTACTGCTGCTGAAGTGACAAGAACTAAATTGCCTAATTTCAGTATTTATTCTTCTCACAAAGTTGTTCCCCCCGCTATGGAACTACTTATGCAAAGAGACGACCTTGAATTTGATGGCTTCCTAGCTCCCGGTCATGTTTCTACAATAATTGGAGCTAAACCTTATGAATTTATACCTGAGAAATTTGGTTTTCCTGTTTCGATAGCTGGTTTTGAACCAGTTGATATTTTGCTAGGAATTTATGCTGTGTTAGAACAAATCATAGATGGGACAGCAAGAGTAGATAATATGTATAAACGATACGTTAAGTATGAAGGTAATTCCGCAGCTTTACGAATCGTTGAGGATGCCTTCGTTTTATCCGATGCTCGATGGAGAGGATTGGGAGTTTGGTCGGCAACAGGTCACGAGATAAACGATAAATATGCACATATAGATGCTAAAAAGAAATTCGACATCCCTAATCTACCAACTGAAGATCTACGTGATGGTTGTATTTGCGATGAAATTCTGATAGGAAAATCCAAACCCCAAAAATGTAAACTCTTTAACAAATCTTGTAGACCAGATTACCCCATTGGAGCTTGTATGGTAAGTCACGAAGGTACTTGCAATGTCGCAGCAACCTACGAAGAGATAATTTGGGAAGAATAAATTGTTAGATAAAAAGAGTTAATTAGTCAAAAATAAAGTGAGATTTGAGAGCTATGTGTCTTGCAATACCTGCTTTAGTTTGTGAGCTTGTTAATGAAAAAAGAGTGATTGTTGATATTACAGGAGTAAGAAGAGAAGCGGATACATCTCTTTTGGAAGAATCACTAGAGGTTGGAGATTATGTTCTTGTACATACTGGTTTTATAATTTCAAAGTTAGATCCTGAACAAGCAAAAGAAGATTTGAAACTTTGGGATGAGATACTAAGCAATCAGTAGAGATTTTCATTTCTTTCTTTTCAAAAACTTCCGATAAGTTAAATAGATTCACAATTAGTATTTATATTATATGAGTTTCAAAGAAAAAGACGCGAATGCTCAAGTTTTGAGAAACTTTGTAGATTTTTCCACTAAGTCCAATCAGTATTTTACAACTCATTTGTCTAGTACTATTTCAGATATATTTGATTTAGCTGAATGTTCTGGAGAAGCTATGAGTAAAGCAGATGTTTCCAAAGGTGTTCTACTACTAAAAAGAAAATTTAAAACACTAAGCAATCTAGATATTGCCTATATCCTCATTCTAGTAGCAAGGGGATTTAAATTTAGAATTATAACTGAAAGAGTTTTTCTATGTGAAGAAAGAGCTATTTTTCCCGATTTTGAATCCTTTCCACCTCTAAAACCAAAACTTTCCGATAATTATGATATTATGAGTGCTATTCTTAATGCAATTCTAAAAGGATTGGAGAAAAATGATGAGGAATTGGAACATGAAATCATTAATTCAATACCTGAATTATTAGAAAGAGCTTCTGGAGTTCGATATACTGGAAGATTTCTCTCTATAAATGAATGGTTACGTCAAAAAGAGCAAGAAGGCAATTGGATATCTGAAGAAATATTCCGCTTTGGTGACAACAATATGACACCATGGATCATGGGGAACATTCTCATTTTACAAGCGCGAGGTTGGCATCTACAGGAAATTCCAGAGAAGTTCAAAAGTAGTGACTTTGTCCTCATGAAGAAGTAGTTAATGGATTGTTCCAACGAGCGTTTTTCTTGTATAACTAAACTTTTCTTTATTAAAAAAATAATTATCTTGCAAGCATAACCTTTTTTTATTACTTCAAAATGATTTACCTAAACATAATAAGAGGACTTCTTATGAGTAGTGAACTCAAAGAACTAGAGGATATATTAAAAGTTACATTTTCAAAGGGTCTTGTAAAGGAAGTAAGAAAGGTTGAGGAAGGTCATTTTGACATTCTAACAACTCCAGATAAGGCTTACGATCTTATGAAGATTCTTACAGAAGATGCTGGAATTTATCATCTTTCAACAGTAACAGCTGTTGAAAGAGAAAAAGAATTCAACGTCTTCTATCACATTCAACATAGGATAGAAGAAGAATTCAGGGAAGTGCCAATCAACTTCATAGTAACAGGAATTAACAAAGATAAACCAAAAACACCAAGTTTGTTAGATTTCTTTGTAGCTGCTGATTATTATGAGCGCGAGTGTTACGATTTCTTTGGTATTTATTTCGAGAATCATCCATTCATGCAAAGATTGATACTTCCAGAAAAATGGCCAGATGATGTTAGACCAATGCTAAAAGAATATGGTTGGGAAGAACTAAAAGAGATAACTCTTGGCATTGCAAAACAAATTTCGGAGAATGATTAAAATGGTTGAAGAAACTTTTAGATCAAGATTTAGAACTGAAGTTGATGGTAGCGATGCCCCTCCTGGATCAGATTATCATATTTTTATTGGACCGCAACATCCATGGTGTGAAGAACCTGCACATTTTATAATTCATCTAAAAGGTGAAAGGGTTGTTGAAGCTAATATTCGAATAGGATTCAACTTTAGAGGTATGGAAAAAGCCATGGAAGCAAGAACATGGCGTCAAAATACCATGTTAATCCCAAGAGCTTGTGGTATCTGCAGTGCTGTGCATCAAAATATATATGTCAGAGTTGTAGAAAGGTTAGCAGGAATTGAGGATCAAATATCCGAAAGAGCTAGATTGATAAGAATGTTCAGCTGTGAAGCAGAAAGAATTCACTCACACATATTGTGGTATGGAATTCTTGCTCATGATGCTGGATTTGACACAATGCTACATATATCGTGGAGAGACAGAGAAATTATCATGGATATAGTAGAAGATATTAGTGGAAACAGAGTAAATCCTGCACTAATGCTTCCTGGTGGTGTAAAAAGAGACATTCCCAAAGAGAAAATAGATAGAACAAGACCTAAACTAACTGATCTAATTAAGAAAGTCGAATATCACAAAAAGGTCTTTGTTGAGGAAGCGTCAATTCGAAACCGTTTAGAAGATGTTGGAGTCTTAACAAAAGA
>DAOVRE010000045.1 GCA_030628305.1 Candidatus Heimdallarchaeota archaeon
ATCTCATCTTGCGCTATAATATTACAAGCTCTTACAGCCGCTCTTCCTGCTTGTGAAACTGTCTCGGGGATATCTTTAGGCCCTGTAGCACACCCAGCAACGAACACTCCAGTAATTGAAGTTTCAACTGGTTTTAATTTAGGATGAGCTTCTTTGATGAACCCGTTAATACCAAGGGAGAGTCTCAATATACTTGCTATATCCTTTGTTCCTTGACTTGGGATAATACCTGTTGCAAGTACAACTAAATCAGCATGTAGTTCAACTGTTTCAGCTGTTAGTGTATTTACACCCTTAACTAAAATCTCATCTCCATCCTGTATTAGCTCAGAAACTTTTCCTCTGATGTAAACAACTTTTGCTTCTTCTGCTGCTCTTTGATAAAACTCCTCGTAATCTTTTCCACCAGTACGTATGTCAATGTAGAAATTGACAGCTGTCCCATCTCGTACTTCATATTTGAACATTAAAGCTTGTTTAGTAGAGTACATACAGCAGATTTTAGAGCAGTATGGTAAGTGCTTTGCTGGATCTCTTGAACCTGCACAATGGATGAAAACAACATTTTTCACTAATTTTCCATCAGAAGGTCTTCTTAAAGCTCCGGTTGACGGACCTCCTGGGGATATCAATCTTTCGAACTCTAAACCTGTAATAACATCAGGAATATTGCCTTGACCATATTCTCCAAGATTTTCTATTGGGTATGTATCAAATCCAGTAGCAACAACAATAGCTCCAAATTCATCCTCAATTATCTCAGGTTTCATGTCAAAATCAATAGCTTCAGGACCACAAACATCTTTACATTTAGAGCATATGAGAGGGTCGATACCTAAACAATCGTCAGGGTTAATAATATACGATGCTGGAATAGCTTGAGGAAATGCAATATATATCGCTTTACGTGGTGATAAGTCCTCGTTGTACTCATCATGAGCAATAACAGGACATATTGGAACACAATCATCACACATTGTACATTTTTCTTCAATTACATAACGTGGTTTTTTCTTTATTTTAACTTTGAAATTACCTACATAACCGTCAACTTGTTCCACTTCAGCATTGGCAATCAGTGTGATGTTAGGATTACGTCCTATTTCAACCATTTTAGGACTCAGAATACATGCAGAGCAATCTAATGTTGGAAAGGTCTTATCTAACTGTGACATTTTTCCTCCAATGGATGAACTCTTTTCAACGAGCGTTACTTGATAACCTGATCCTGCAATATCTAATGCTGCTTGTATTCCCGCAATTCCTGCCCCTATTACAAGAGCTTTGTGAGTAACTCCTACCTTTTTCCTATCCAAAGGTTCCATTAGAGCAGAACGCATAACAGAACTCTTTACTAATGATTTCGCTTTTTTTGTGCCTTTCTTTTTATCGTCATGAACCCATGAAACTTGTTCACGAATATTGACTATTTCTAGTGTATACGGATTTAATCCTTTGTCCTCAATCGCAGCTCTAAAAGTTGGCTCATGCATTCTGGGAGAACATGCTGCAACTATAACTTTGTCCAGTTTCAGTTCTTCTATATCCTTCTTAATGATTTCTTGACCAGGGTCAGCGCACATATACTTGTAAACACGACTACTGGCTACATTAGGAAGAGATTTAGCATACTCTGCAACCTTTTCAGTGTCAACAGTTGCAGATATATTTTTTCCACACTCACAAACATAAACATCTATACGCATAGTTTCACGACCTTTACATATCTCCTTCAAGATTTTTTAACTGAGCATTCGAAAATACTGGACCATCTTTGCAAACATAAAGATTACCTATATTGCATCTTCCGCAAATTCCAACCCCGCACTTCATTCTCATTTCTAAAGTTGTATAAATTTGCTCATCTTTGTATCCTAATTCTAGTAGGTTTTGAATGACGAATTTAATCATGATTGGGGGACCACACGTAATAGCAATTGTATTTTCGGATGGGGGATTAACTTTGAGTAGATTAGAGGGAACAAATCCTACGAAATGTTTCCACCCCTCTTCTACTACATCAATAGAGAGATGTACTTTTACGTCATCGCGTAATCGTAACTCAGCAAATTCATCCTTGAAACACAAATCATTTGATGTTCTTGCTCCATAGATAATATCTAGATTGCCATATTGATCTCTATTTTTAGTAGCAAGAGTATAGTTGACTATGGATCTTAATGGTGCCATTCCGATACCTCCTCCGATGAAAACAATATTCTTGTTTTTCCATCCTTCTACGTCAAAATGATTACCATAAGGTCCTCTTACACCAACTGTATCTCCCACTTCTGTTTCATGCAATGCTGAAGTATTTATTCCTTGTTTCATTACACTTACTTCAAGATAATCTTTCTCTGTAGGTGAGGATGAAATTGCAAACATACTTTCACCTTTGCCTAGACTACTTAACATGATACACTGACCAGGGACAAAACTGAACTCTTTTTGGATTTTTTCATCTTGTATTACTAGTCTGAATGTCTTTATCGCTCTTTCACCAGTAACCTCAACTTTTATCTTTTCAATAGTTGCCAACGTAGGTTGGTAAGGATTTTCTGTCATAGTTCCATCTCACTTACTCGGTTCATTAATTCAATAATATCTATATTAACAGGACAATATCTGATGCACCTACCACAGCCTGTACATGCGATAACATCAGAATTTTTTGGAAAGTAACTGTATTTATGATAAAACCTATTTCTCAATCTATGCATTCTTGCTGGACGTGGATTATGTCCTGAAGTATGCATTGTGTATTCGGGGAACATACACGCATCCCAGACTCGAATTCTAGCACCTTTATCTAGCGTACTTTCATCTTGCATATCAAAACAATGGCAGGTCGGGCACAGATATGTACAAGTTCCGCAACCTATACATTTTTTGGCATATTCTTCCCAAATTGGATGATTAAACATTTTATCCATTTTTTCTTCAATGCCATCTACTTTCAAATTTCGTTTTATTAATTTGATTGCTTCTTCTTCTTTAGCGTTCTTAGCTTCTATTTGTTTTGGTGAAGCTGGTGTGAAAAATCTACTGAAATCGTTAATAAATCCCTTCCCTTTTTCAGTCATAACTTCTACTAGATAGTTCTCTTCAATATCCGTAAATAGAATATCAACATATTTTCCGGAAGCAGGACTATCACCAAATGAAGTACAAAAACAACTTGTGTCAGGTTGATCACAGCTTAATCCGATCAAAACACTGTTTCCCCTATTTGCCTTATATAATGGATCTACATAATCACCAAGAAACACTGGATCAAGTATCCTAAAACCTTTAGCATCACAAGGTCTAATAGCAAAAATTGCTGTTTTTTCATTTCTAATTTCTTTAGGTTTAATAGTTCCTTTTGTACCAGGTTCCATTAGAAAGAGCGTTTCAGTTTGATTAAACAATATTGCTTTGGGGGGCATTCTAGAATTTAGGTAAGATAGATCCATCTCTGAATAATCTTTTATAATATTAAAACCAGAAAATCCTTTCTCCTCTGTGGGAGCGAATAATCTGTAGCTTTTTATTATGGTATTAATGATTTCAGGGAAATTTTCTTTTGATATTACTAGACTTTCCATTTCTTCACTTCACTTTATGAATTCTTCGGGATCATCAGGATTGAAGCTACCAAGCAATGGTTTGGCATCAATGTCCAATCCTGGTGTATATTCAAACATTTCTTTTACTTCTTTCCCTAATTTTTTGTTTAATTCCATTAAGGGGATATCCATCGGACACGCGCTTTCGCATGCTCCACAACTAATACATCTTCCTGCAAGATGAAAAGCTCTCATTATATTCCATGCTGTATTTTCAGAAATATTGACGGAACGTCTAATCCATTGAGGTTCAAGTAAATCAACCATACATGTACTACAATAACATAATGGACATGCCTCTCTACAAGCATAACAGCGGATACATCTTTGAAATTGTTCTTCCCAATATTCCCATCTATTTTCTAAGGGCACTTCTTCCAATTCTTTTATTCCTTCGTATTCTGCCTTAGGATTAACTTCAACTTCTTCTCCAATCATTACATCATATAATACGGGATTTGGGTACTCACAAGTTTTACAGACTTCAGCTAAGAGTTCTTGTTTAGGAATTTTATGTTCTTTTCCTTCAACTGTAAAAACATATTCATCATTAATTTCATTTATTTCAGTAATTTCTGATTGGTTTGGAAATCTCTTCTCTATCTCTTTTTGATCAATTACACCTGGGCATGGGATGCCTAACAATACAACTTCTTCTCTTTTCATTCCATTTTCCTGGATGATTTGAACTATTGCCCTTGAATCGCATCCCTTTACCACAAGACCTATTTTTCTTTTATCTTCTTCTTCCCCTCTTTTTAGAGGAAGTTTTTCTTCCTTAAGAGGATATTTTGCTAGATTTTTGTTACATAGAGGAGTAAAAATAAATTGTTCAACATCTTTAGGAGTATATGCAAATGCTGCACTTGTCTGAAATCCGTAGGATCCTTTTTTGTAGCCAATAATATATTTAACATCTTTTCTTGCAAGTGTTTCTTTGGCAACTTCAACAAGTTTTTTCTGATCTACCATTCGTTCTTCCTCCGAATTTTGGTGTTAGGTCCTAACTTTCTGATTTCTTCAGTTACTTCATCCACAACATCTGCAAATTTTCTTCCTTCAGCAGCTGAGACCCATGTCATCTTAACCCTCTCCGGGTTAATTCCCATAAATTCAAGCAACTTTTTCATAACAGATATTCTTCTTCTTGCAAGATAGTTGCCGTGCTGGTAATGACAATCACCTGGGTGGCACCCTCCAATTAAAACTCCATCTGCACCTTGTTGTAATGCATTAATAACAAACATTGGGTTAATTCTTCCTGTGCACATAACCCGAATAACTTTAACATTGGGTGAGTATTGAATTCTGCTTGTACCAGCTAAGTCTGCACCGGCATATGAGCACCAGTTGCATAAGAATCCAATGATATTTGGTTCGAAATCTTCCATCTTTATACGCCTAATTCCATGTATTCTTGAATAATCATTTGTGATTTTTTCCTTTTTCGAAAGCAGTAAGATTTTTCTCAATGAACCTTGCTCGTACTTTCGCTTTCATTACTTGAATAAATGCCTCTTCAGTGAAAAGGTCAGTATTGGCACATACGAATCCTAACATTGCTATATTTGCATATAAACGACTTCCAAGCGTTTCTGCTATTGCGGTTGCGGGTAGTTTGAAAATTTTACTAGCTTTCTTTGCATGGTCATCTAAAGTTACAAGGTTTTCCTCAACAAAGATAATTCCACCTTCTTTCAAACGGGGAATATATTTGTGATAAGCTTCTTCAGACATTACAACAAAATAATCAAATTCTGTTGATTTAGGATAATCAATGGTTTGAGTGTCAATAACAACATCACAGCTACTTGCTCCTCCTCTACTTTCTGGACCATAGCTTTGTGTCATTACTGAATGCTTACCTTCTTCATGAAGACTGATAACTTCTCCAACAAGTCTTCCCATAAGAGCAATTCCTTGCCCACCAAATCCTGCAAAACGAATTTCAATTCTGTCACTCATTTTTATGCCCCCTTATCTTTAGATGCTGTCGCTATTCTTTGAATGCTGAACAAATTGTCTGTCAAGGTAGGTTTCTCATGAATATCTACAAATTTGCCTACAATAATCGGTCCTTCCTTACCAATTGCGACCTTTTCTGTATCTATTCCGTGTTCAATTACTGATCTTTCCTTGAAATTTTCTAATATTGCTATTCCTTCTCTTAACTGGTTTCTTCTACCATAAGTTGTTGGACATGCACCCAAAATCTCAACAAAAGAGAATCCTTTGTGATTGATTGCTTCAACAAAAGATTCTTTTACTCTTCTAACATCTAAAGCTGTCCATCTTGCAACATAAGTGGCCCCACATGATTTTACGAGTTCTGGCAAATTGAAAGGCTCTTCTATGTTACTGTAGGGTGCTGTAGTCTGAACTTGACCTTTATATGAAGTTGGACCAACTTGTCCTCCTGTCATACCATATTGAAAATTATTTACACAAATAACTGTAATGTCAGCATTTCTTCTTGCGGCATGTATCAGGTGATTTCCACCAATTGAAGCGAGATCTCCATCTCCTGAGATAACTATCACTTTTCTATTAGGATCAGTTAGACCAAGACCAATCGCAAAAGGTATTGCTCTTCCATGTGTTGTGTGGAAAGAATCGAAATTCAAATATCCTGCTGTCCGACCGGTACACCCAATTCCAGAAATAACAGATATGTTTTTTGGATCAATGCCTGTTTCTTTTATTGCTTCAATAATCACAGTCATGACTGATCCCAAACTACATCCTGGGCACCAAATATGTGGTATTCTCCCTTTTCTTAGGTACTTATCAAGTGGATGTTCTTCTGCTTCTAACAAACCTATTTCCTCTTCAGTCATTTCATTAGCCTCTCTATTTCTTCTACAATTTCTGTTGGTGTATGAATCGCCCCACCCAGTTTTAGTAATCCGTGAACTTCTGCTTTTCCTTTAACAACCCTTTGAACTTCTTTTGTAACTTGTCCTGAGTTTATTTCTGCTATGAAAATAGCTTTAACTTTTTCAGCAATTTGATCAATTTGTTCGTCTGGAAATGGCCAAATGGTGATTAATCTCAGATATCCAGCTTTTAGACCCTTTTTTCTAGCAAGATTAACAGCTCCCTTAGCTGCTCTTGAACTTATACCGAAAGAGATGATTACAAATTCAGCATCATCAAGCATGTACTCTTCAAGTTTGATTATTTTATCTTTGTTTTTTCTAATTTTATCTAGAAGTCTTGTAAGTAGAACTTCTTGTGCGTCCGCTTCAAGAGCAGGATATCCTCTTTCATCATGAGTCAAACCTGTTGTGATTACATTATACCCCTCACCCGCAACAGCCATTGGAGGTATCAAGTCTTCATCTGCTTTATAGGGTAGATGACCGTTAGCTTCGTTAGTTGGTTTCTTCCTATTGACAATTTTAATTTTCTCTTTATCTGGAATAACAAGTTTTTCACTCATGTGACCAATTGTTTCATCCATCAGAATAGTTACAGGAACTCTGTACTCCTCTGCCAGATTAAATGCTGTAATAGCGAGGTCAAAGCATTCTTGCACACTATTTGGTGAAAGTGCGATAATTTCATAATCTCCATGACTTCCCCATCTTGCTTGTTGAATATCCTGTTGACCTACTAAAGTTGGTAATCCTGTAGATGGTCCACCGCGTTGAACATTAACTATAACACAAGGAGTTTCTGTCATGATTCCTAAACCAATGTTTTCCAACATTAAGGAATAGCCTGGTCCAGAAGTAGCTGTCATAGATTTCCATCCACCCCAACTTGCACCTAGAATTGAAGCTATTGAAGCAATTTCATCCTCGAATTGAACAAAATGTCCATTAGTTTGGGGTAACTTAATTGACATATGTTCTGCAACTTCAGAACTTGGAGTAATGGGATATCCCCCAAAAAACTTACATCCAGCAGCAAGAGATCCTTCAGCTACTGCTAAATTTCCACTAGTAAAATATTCCCCAGTATTAACCATTGGCGTATTTTCTTTTTTATCACTCAACTTTCATTTCCTCCTCTTCGGTAGGTATTTTGACAAAAATAGCGAATTCGGGACAAATTAGTTCACAGAAATGACACTCAGTACAGTTCTCGAATGTTTTTCCTTCGATAAGTCTAGGTGGATGATAACCTTTCTCGTTGATTTCATCGGACATTTCCAGTATCTCTTCTGGACAAAATTCTATGCACCATCTACACTCTTTGCATCTAGAGGAAATTATGTGAATCTCAGGCGTAATTATTTTCCATTCTTTAATATCTACAAAAGCAGGCCATTCTGCTTTTTTCTTTTTCCGATCAAAACTATAGTTCATCAATGAATCCCGCAAACCATTAATTAATTTCAGTTTGAGGGAACAAATATTCGACTCTTATAAGTTTTGTTAAAAGGACACGAATTTCTGCTTTTAATAGAGTAAAACGAGTTGTGAGCCATTTTACTATTCTGTATTCTACAGTCCCCATATATAAAGGAATGACCTTTGGCGAGTAGTGATATTTTTGTCGCTACTTGCTTTTTTTCGACTTTGCAAACTATCAACAATTTGCCATTTTTGTTATAAAATTAAATAATCCTTGAAAATCTTGAATGTTTTCTTATTTCTATGTTGGTTAAGTAATTGCAATTTTCCCTTTTATTCAATAATAAATATTTTTCATGATTTGCACTTTTTAATCTAAATATTGTAAGTAATACTAGTATAAATTGTACTAGAATTAGAGAAATATTAAAGAGTTATAAAGGAATTATTATATCTGTTGAAAATGTTATCAAGAGATTTATCAATTACAATTATGGGAAATACTGGAGTGGGAAAAACTACTTTGATTAGACGTCTTAAGGGGGAATCTATTGAAGATATTAGCCCTACAACTAACATAGAGGTACATGAAAAAACAATCCGATTGAAGAGTCAATCGTACAAATCCGCATTTAGTCTTGAGAAATATCGTAGCTATAAGGTGTTAGCCGTTGATTGTCCTGGGGATATGAGCTTGTGGCCATACTGGAAGAAAGCTTTAGTAGACTATAAAACACATGGAATTATTTTCATCATAGATCCCACTCAAGATGCGAAGATTCAGATTGATGCTCTCACACAGGTTTCAAATTACTACTTAATGACACTTGATGATGATGTTGTTAAGGCTGAAAGAAAAGCTAGAAAAGAGAAAGCTATCTTTTTCTTAGTTGTTAATAAAATAGATTTGTTAGATAACAGCAAAGGAAAAGCTGATCAATTGTTACGTGAATATTACCAAACTGCATGGAACCATCTTAAAGAAAGATATCCTAAGAGCGGTCATTATTGGGAAGCTATTTCAGCAATAGATGAATCTGAAGAAATGTATGAAGTCATTGATGGTATTTTTGAAACGATAAAGCGAGAAATCTATGGCGACTAGTCAACTCTAATTTCAAGCTAAGAGGGAAAAGTTTTTTTTATCATTTTTTTTCCTTGGATAAGTGATAGTATGAGCGAGGAAAATAAAAAAGAAGAAAATGCTCAAGATAAACCTTCAGATGAAGAAGTTGTTGAAGATAAACCTTCAGATGAAGAAGTTGTTGAAGATAAACCTTCAGATGAAGAAGTTGTTGAAGATAAAC
>DAOVRE010000100.1 GCA_030628305.1 Candidatus Heimdallarchaeota archaeon
CTTAATGGATAAACTTGATTTAGGTCCAAATGGTGCAATGATTGCCAGTATGGATCTTATTGCAACTAAAATCGATACAGTAAAAGATGAAATTGAGTACATAGAACCTGAGTACCTTATTGTAGATACCCCTGGTCAGATTGAGCTATTTGCATATAGAAGTAGTGGCAGATTGGTTTCCTCAGTTATTGCAGATAATAGTCAACCAACATCTGTTTTTCTTATAGACCCATCACTTGCACTCAAACCTGAAGGATTTTCCAGTGTTCTTCTTCTGAGTATCTCAGTTGCTTTTCAGCTAGCTCTTCCACAAATTATCGCTATTTCTAAAGAAGATATCATTGAAAAAGAACAAATGGAGAACCTTGAGAAGTGGATTGATTCACCTGAAGCTTTGATTACCGACATACATACTTCTTCTCAAGTTTCCATGTCACAACAGCTAGGGTTGAGCATTGTAGACATACTTAATCAATTTAAAGTAACAGGTGATTTGTTCCCAATCAGCTCTAATACAGGTTACAATATTGATACTCTTATTGCTCTGATGGAAAGAAATTGGGGTGTAAGAGACGATTTCTACGAATAAATCTTGATATGGTTATTGTCCAAACCTTCTTTGTCTTCTTTGAAAGGTGCGCACAGCTCTCCACAAATCTATTTTTCTAAAAAGAGGCCAATGGACGTCAACAAAGTAATATTCAGAATATGCAGATTGCCATAATAAAAATCCAGAAAGTCTTTCTTCTCCTGATGTGCGAATAACTAAGTCAGGATCCGCTATATCTTCTGTGTAAAGATGGTTGCTAATTAGCTCTTCATCTACCTCATTTAAATCAATTTGACCAGCTTCTGCTTTTTGCAGAATTAATTTAAGCGCATCTACAATCTCAGCTCTTCCGCCATAGGCCATACAGACATTAAGTCTATATTTGCTAAATTTCAAGGTCTCCTCCTCAGTTATTTTTATCTCTTTTTGGACCTTGCTTGGTAGCATTTGTGTTCGTCCTAAAATTTTTACTTGCACTTCATTCTTAATTATCCTAGGATCTTCTCGAATTTTGACTAAATATTCCTGAGCTAATTTCATGATTGACTTAACTTGATCTTTAGGGCGAGAAAAGTTTTCAGTTGAGAATACCCAAACCGTAACAACTTTGACACCTAAATCCCAACACCACCCTAATACATCCTCAAGTTTTTGAGCTCCCAAATGATACCCATCCTCGTAATTTAAACCTAGAATTCGACTAGCTCTTCGATTACCATCTAAAATAATTCCGATGTGATTTGGTACAGGTTTATTTTTTATTTCGGAAAATAGTTTTTTTTCGTAGATTTTATAGAGGAACTTTGGTATTAGCCAATGCATGATTACACCTGATTTTTATTGTAATTATCACACTATTTCTAATGAGTTGGTGTTATTATTTTTCATTTTGATTTGCTCTTTATAAGAGATTGGGCAGATGATTAATTAAATATCACAAGTTATTAAATTTATTATTGTCTTTTTCTTCGTTTTACTTAATTGGTAAACGAACACATATATATCACAAAATTTTCTATATTCTGTAGCCAATGACAGAAAAAGTGTTAAGCATTTTAAGGCGACATGGTAAACGAATACATTGTTTATTCGATGGAGACGTGATTAATAACCTATCACCCTCACAAGTCAAATCATTGATAGAACAAATAGAAGAAATTGGGAGTGTGAGAAAGAATCTCGCTATTTTTGATTATCAGTTAAAACCAGAAAAATATGATCTTTACATAAGCAGCGGAATCTCCCCTATGATTGTTCCTTCAGACAAAGATGTTTATCTAGCCTTAGAGTGCTTAGACGTTGTTAATAACCTACAAACAGATATTTTGTGTGTGGGAGTTAGCGACGAGTCAATGTTACCTATTTTAGTTAAAGCTAGAGAAAAAAGTGAAATATTATTGATAAGTCAAACAAAAGAAAGTGCAAAGAATTACATGCCATATATTGATTACCTCATAACCCTAAAGGATATTGAGGAAGATACTGCCTAGAACATATTAAGATTGTATTTAGTTCTTAGATCATACCCTTTTCAACAAGCAATCTGAATTCTTCCATTGATAAATTATCTCCTCTCTCATACTTCTCATAAGCCTTCTTTGCATTTTCTTCAAGATTGTTTCTTATTTTGTCTTGTATATTTTTACGTACTTTTTTCTGAATTTCTTTAAGTTCTTTTCTTAGTTCATTCTTGTCTGAAACTTTGCTTAGGAATTCTTTGTGATGACCGTCTGCACTTCTTTTACTATCAAGAAACTCTTTATGAAAATCATTAGCCTTTTTCCTAAGAACATTAACTTGTTGAAAGAATTGGTTCATTAAATTGTGAAAAATTTGTGATTCTTTGGCTGAATCTATGATTTTGACATGAAGAAAATTTATCTGTTTTTGAATGCTTGAAATCTCTCTCCACACCTGATTCTGAGATGTTGTTACATGAACATCAGCAGCTAGTTTATTGATTCTTTCTGAGAGTTTTTCAAGCTCTTGAATCATGCTTTTTTCTTCTTCAGCACTTAATACTCTAGTTTGCAAGTTCCATTCCAATTTTTCAACTTCTTCTGTAAGGTTTTTCATTAACCTTTTTTTCTTTCTAATGTCTCCTTCTTTGACGTCTCCTTCTTTTTCAGTCAATTCTTCTAACAGCGCTTTTTTCCCTTGTAGATCTTCTTGGAGTTTCTTTCTTTTTTCTTTGGATTCTTTTACTTGTGTGTTTAATTCATCACGCTTGGTCATATGCTCTTTTGCTTTCACAAGTAATTCATTCATCTCTAGATTAATTTCATTTCTTTGAGCCAATGCTTTTTTTGTTAGTGTATTGTGCTCGTCTCTCTTCTTTCGAAGGTGACTGATAGTTTCTTCTAATCTACCTAAGTTAACTACTATTTCTTCAGTATCAATAGGATTATTTTTTATGATGTCCATAAATTCTGCCTATCTCTGAAAAAAGTAGTCGTTCTTAAAGATTTTTCGCAATAAGAGTTTTATTAATACTTTGTATAGATCCACTTTTAACCTTGTAAAAATGAAGAATGAGTGAAAAATGAAGAAAAACCATCTAACTTAGTTGTCTTTCAACTTCTTGAGCTGCTCTAGCCATATCCAGAAAAACCAAGCCTAGTTTTGCTTCCTTTCTTGCTGATACGGTTAAAACAGCATTCTGACCTGCTGCTGTGGTTATTATGTAACCATAAAGTCCTTCAATGAAAATTTTCTCTAATTCTCCTCTTTGCATTTCTTGAGCTACTCTCTCTCCTAATGATAACATTGCCGCAGTCATAGCTGCTAATCTTGCTTCTTCAATTTCTTGAGGTAACACTGATGCTATTGGTAATCCCTCTATTGAAACAATTGCAGCGCTTTCAATTTCTGGAACTTTTATCTTTAAATCAGTTAACGTAGTCTTCAATTCACTTGTTTTATTTTCAAAAGTTATTCCGAATGCCATTTGGATTACCTGTTATGTTCTGTGGTCTTATATTAATTATAAATACAGCTATTACTGGTACATTCTTCTCAACATTACTTTTAAATTTATTTGGTTGGGCAAAACCTACTTCTTTATAGAATTTAGTGATTTGTAACAACTGTTTAACCACAAACCCCCCTATTTCTGCCTTTGAAGGTAGTTTCTCAAGCATATCATCGTTTTAATGCATTTTTTTCGGTTTTTTCTCTATCATTACTTCTGTTCACACATTTGTTTTTTCTAACCTATTCTTAACGAAGCAATCTTTAACATGCAAAAAGTACACTTGAGTAGTTTTTACCTTCAGAAATTTCCTCTTGAGAAGCAATCCATTTTTACATTGGCTTCTCCAAGAACTAAGGTGAATGAGGTTATTTGAAATTTATTCTAAAACAAGTTTCACTGTTTTTTCAATATACTCCTCAATTTTTTCCTCAACTGATTTAACTAAGGCAGCTACTTCCTCTTCGATTTCTTCTTTTTCTCTCTCTAGTGATAAAGTGATTCTCTGTCGATCTATTTTGTAATTATTTATTTCTTCGTTCAATTTTTTGATTCTAACATCCATTTTAAGATTAGAGAATTTTCTGTTTATAGCCTCGCTTTGATCTATAAGAAATTTAGCTTTTTGTTGACTCTCACTTAAGCCATCGTTTAATATTTCCTCGATATTTTCATAAGCTCTCTTCAGTTTCTCTTTTTTCATTTGAATAGCGGGACTAGCGCTTACTTCTTTAAGTATTCTTAGAGTAGCTTTTACACCTCTGTACCCATCGCCTTCTTTTACTAAAGTAGTCAAAGGATCTTTAATGAGTGATTTCATTATATCTTTATCATATTCATCAAGTTCTATTTTTTTAGATTCGGCGGCTTTTATGACTTTACTACTTAATTTCTTAATCTCAGAAATCTTATTTGAAATCAAGATTTCTATATGATCTAGCTCTTTTTTGTTTTTCACCAATTGAAGATATCCAGGATGATTTTTTAGTTCATCTAATTCTTTCTGTTTCTCATCAATTATTTTAGTAATTTTAGTTATATCCTCTTTATGTAAATTAATTTCTGTAACAATTGCCTTCTTGCGATTAACAAGTTCGATGAGAGATTCTATGTCATCAGCAACTTTTTCGTATTTCACAATTTCAGAATAAGATACCAAGGTTTTGTTTTCAAAAACATAAACATCTTCTTTGACACGTGTAAGAGATCTGTCAAGATTCTTCACATTATTCTTGTACGAACGATCTCTCTTTAACCACGATAGATACTTGGCTAAGAGGTTGGTGTACGCGTTTATTCTATTTTTAAAATCCCTATTTAGATCGTCTAGTATATTATAAGTAACATTTTCTGGCGCTTCAAGATCTTCAAACATCTCTAGCGTTCTATTATATATTGTAGTTGCATAATTCTGGTAAACATCAGGATCTTTCAGATCTGAATAATCAAATCGATGAGCAGCAGTCTTAAGCTCTTCAACGCGATCCAATACTGTCCTAACTTGTTTAATTGCTGTGTGTCTATATTTTGAAACAGATGATGATATGCGATTATTGAACCACTCTAAAGTATCTTCCAAAGATTTATTTTCAGACATAGATGTCTACCTTCTATTAGTTTTTGAAAATATACCATTATAATATTTTTCATTTAAGAAAAGAAATTCACGAATAAATACAAACTTATTGGTGAAACGAATAAAAAAAGTTAATTTTCTGAGATTTACATGATGTTCATTTGTCTTCTTGCCTTATTAGACAAAGCTAGGTACATGTCGTGCTTAGAGCTCATGATATAGGGCGAAGACACTCTATACGTTCTGCACGCAGTACCTTTGCCATCCATAGTTAACCCAGAGTTCACTACAAAAACACCCGTACTATCTCGAAAATGTTACTAGATTTACAACTTAACAAGACAAAAAGACAAAGCATATTCATAAAAAAATATAAAGCAATCAAAGTAAAAATAACTATAACCAAATGATTCTGTTCAATTTTCACTGTTATGGTCATCCAAATGTTAGTTCCACTCACAAAACTACTCTAGAATTTACCACAGAATCTAACCTCTCAACTAAGGGTGATTGTATTTTGGCTGTAAAATCAACCTGTAGTCTGAGAAACTTACCTGACAATCTAAAAGAGAAAATGAAAATAGACGGACAAACTATTACTGTGATACTAGAAATAGATCAAAAACAAGAGAAAATAATTGGATATGGTAATTCAAAATTATCTTTCACTGATGAAAATGCTATTATTATAAGAAAAAGCTCATTTGTCTGTTCTCGAACATTAATGATTAACTCTGATAAAGCAGCTTTTGATATCTCACGAGACATCGTCAACTCCTTAACCACCCCAAGTAGTGTGTTAAATATAACAATTCAAGTCGATTGAGGAGCTACAATTACTTCTAAACAAGCATGAATTTCTCTTGGGGCACTTTCTCTTACTTTGTGAAAATCGATTATCTTCTTGATCTCCCAATCGAATTTTGTCAGCTCTTCTTTTAGTATACTTACTACTTGGTCTTTTCCATTTTCAGTCGCAACAAACTGGTAAAAGTGAATTATTCCTCCTGGTTTTAGAATTTGGCAAACTACATCAATATACTCTTGAGAGTAACTTGGAAGGTTCATAATTATCCTATCAGCTTTTGGCAGAGAGCTCGCAAGTTCTCTACAGTCTCCATGAAGTGGTTTTATAATTCCCTTTAATTTATTCAGCAACAAGGATTTTTCCAGACATTCAATGGCCTTCTAGTTTATATCTATAGCATATATGGTTGAATTGTGATTTTGAGCAATATGTAGGGGAAAGGGA
>DAOVRE010000119.1 GCA_030628305.1 Candidatus Heimdallarchaeota archaeon
CTTTTTTATTTTTCAACATGTTTATATTAGCTACGTTGTGAAACAAAGTATGGCGGAAGAAGATAAAGAATTTACCTTCAAATCATTTTGGAGAACAAATCTTCCTACTAGAAATATTTTCTTAATAATCTTAATAGTTTACATTATATTATCAATTTTAACGATAGTTTTCTATCCAATCTATGATTTAATTAGTTTGCTTTCCATTTCTAATGAATTATTAGCTACATTTGGACAGGCCAATTGGAGGGTTTATGAAGGACATGTATATCAGTTGTTTACCTCTATTTTTGTTCATACAAACTTGATACATTTCCTTTCAAATAGCTTGTTTCTTTTCATCTACGGATTGAGAGCTGAGGAAAAATTCTTCTCATGGCAATATTACTTAATTTTTATCTTATCTGGATTGCTTGGGAGCATTTTAAGTCTATTTGCATTTGGTTTAGCTACAATCAGTGCTGGTGCTAGTGGTGGGATATTTGGTTTACTGGGAGCTGATTTGATTTTAGCTTATCAAGAGGAGAAAAAAAAGAGTTTGTGGATATACATTGGAATAGGTGCAATCTTCTTAGGATTTTCAGCAGGAATCAATGTTAATGTATTTGCCCATGCTATTGGTTTGATTAGTGGTCTCATCATTCCTTTAATATTTAAAAAGAGAAAACTAAGCACAGTTTTAGATGACGTCGAGAAATTAGAAGAGGAAGAATATCAGGACTTTTTCTCTGAACCAAAGTAATCTGTTAGTTTTGAATCTGAACTTTCTTTTCTTATTCTCTTAGCTGTGTCCCAAGATTCTCTCACAAAAGGAGGGAAGTTCTTGTGTTTGGCAAAATATTTTTTCAGAAAACTCTTTGTTTTTGGATCAGCTGGATATCCAGAACCTATATCCTCACCCACTTTTAAACTCAAAGATTTAACTGCACGATCTCTCTCTACTTTGGCAATTATAGATGCTGCGGATACTACTGGAAAATGTTTATCTGCTTGGTGTTTTGAGAAAATTTTTGCTTTAGGGAACTCTTTTTCGAAAACGAGCCCAAATCTTTTCTCATTTACATCTGCTGCATCAATATAAATAGCTTCGAGATCGTGTTTCACTTCTTTGGTAAGCTTGAGCATAATTTGTTGCTCAATTACGTTCAAAGAGATGCTTTTTCTTAATTCATCAATTTCTGCTGCAGATAAATGTTTAACTTTAATTTCAGTAGCAATGTTTTTTAATTTAGGATAGAGATTCTCTCTTTGATTTTTAGATAATAATTTTGAATCTTTAGCTCCCATTTTCTTTAAATCTTGGTGTTTTTCATGTTCTACCACATAAGCACAAATCACAAGTGGACCAATAACTGGACCCCTTCCAGCTTCATCTATTCCAACAATATATCTCTTTGAATCTTTTGAAATCTAAATCACCTTCTTACATCTAATATTGCTTTATTACAGATACTATTTCATCATATGACGCATTTGTTTTTAGTCCTTGAGGATCAAATATAGTTCTAGAAACTAGAAATCCTTTTGATCTTAATGAATCTATGATTTGGTTTAATGATATCCCTTCTTTCTTACAGAAACGGAGAATAAAGGGAATATAGTAGAAGAAAGGAGGGGAGTTAATTTCATCTAGGATTAAACCTAGTACTTTCTCAATCTTCTTCTCATGATGTAATGTAAGCTGCCCAATATCCTTTTTCATTTGTTCAATAAACTCAATATTGTAAAGATTCCCAAGCCACAACGGTCCTGCCTTTTCTAGCTTTTCCGAACAGTTAGTGCATGAAGTGTCCACTAAATCATCAGATAATTCTACTGTTTCTATATAGGAACATTTCTTACAGAAATATACAAATCCCAGCTTTTTATGCTGTTGGTTAGCAACTTCTTTACTGTCTTTTACCTTAACCTTAACTCTTAGAAAATGTTCATGATTATAACAAAGAATAGGTTCCACAGCTAATCCTAATCTCCCAGCACTAATTATCATATTATAGACCAAAATTCGTAATGCAACTTCGTGACATAGAAAATATCGAGTTGGAATAGCATTGTAAATTCGATAACATGAATCTGGGAACTTACCACATAGTACTTGTAAATCTGTTGCTGTTGCAAAAAGATATCCTTCATTTATTCGTAAAGCTCGTAGTGATTCTTCTATATACTCAATTGGTGACCCAAAGGGATCTAAATCAATAATATGAACCGTGTCTTTCTTTTTCGGCAAAGAATCAAGAATATCAATTGCATTAGAATGTCTAATTTCCATTATTTCATCATGGTTCAAGTTATTTGAATTTCTAGTAATAATATTAATGGCTATAGGGTTAATGTCTCCTGCAACAACTTTTTCTACAGAATCTTGAGGTAATTCAGTTATAATCCGGTAACTTCTAACTCCGGTTCCTGCAAATGGATCTAGGAAGCAAATTCGTTTTTTTTCTATTTTAATGATTGAAGATAGAATCAGTAATGTGAGATCTCTATTGATTGCCATTTTAGGATTATAAAAAACGGAAGCATCATAGATTCTATCAGCATCTACGTATATTGAGAAAGAGGTGCTACCCTCTGTTACTTCCTTCCACAAATCTTCAGAGATTTCCATCGCGACTACTCTTATTTCTCAATTTCTTTAGAAGAACCTTTACTAGCTGTATATTTTAATCCTACTACATAAATTTCTGCGCTTTTCTTTCTAGATGCTGCAGGCTTATACAACTTTGTTGTCTTAAAATGTCTTTTCATTTCCTCAATGAACTCATGTAACTCGGTTCCTTGGAACAGTTTACAAATAAAAAAACCTTCGTCTTTGAGTAGATATTGAGTTAGTGCTAATGCTCTTCTTGCTAAGGATATCTGAATAGAATGATCTCTGCTAAAATCACCAGATATGTTTGGTGAACAATCTGATATTAATCCATCAATTTTTCCATAAGCTTCCAAGATAATGGTGGGAAGATTCCGATTTAGAATATCCTTATTCAAAATTTCAATGTTTTTTTCTCTAAATGGTGTGATATATGACTTGTCTATTGCAATCACCTTACCATTCCCCCCAACAAGATGAGAAGCAACCTGTGACCACCCTCCAGGTGATGCACCTAAATCTATAATGATTTGACTTTTACGAAAAACACTGAACTTATTGTTAATTTGTAATAATTTGAAAGAAGCTCTAGATCGATATCCCATGGACCTTGCTTTTTGGTAATAGAAATCTTCTTTCACAATATCACTTCATTTAATTTTAAGAACAATAAAAAATGATATTGATAAGACTTACTTATCAAGAAAAAAACTATTTCATTGGAATTCTTATTTTTTCATCTTCGTCTAAGATGTCAAATTCCACGAATTTAAATGGTTTGATTTTTTCTGTTCCATCTTCTTCCATCAACCATTCGTTAAATGATCTACATGATACTGGATTAACAGGATTATTTACCCCACATTCTTCAGTTCTGTCACATGTAAAACATGAACATGTCAGCGTTAACCAACCTGTTTCTTCCTTCTTTGGAATTGTTAATACATAGTCCTTAACATTTCCAATTCTTATTGGAATTTTTAGTATCATATTCGAATAAAGTAATTCATCAATCTTATGTTTGATTGATTCATGCTGACCTAATAAATCAAGTACTTCTCTAAATAGTAACTGTTTGTTTGATGTACGATCTATCAGCTCTATAATTTCATCCCCCAATGCACTGCTATAGTTCCTTACAATTTTTATCCTCTGTGTCGGGATCATCTTCATCACACCATATTACAAATATCGAATCTAAGCGCTAATGTTTTCTCAACACAATAGCCCAAATTCAAACTGTAAATCTTCAAATAATACATTCCATTTTGCACTATTTAAGTGTTGATACCGTTCTAAAAAAAATTGAATCGAACTTTCATAATGATGGCAAGAAAATGTTAAAAATATACCCGACATAAAAGGCAGGATTTATGTTTAAAAAAACTATTCTTTTGGTTTGTTGTAAGGTTTAGACGAACTTTTTCTTTTTCTTCGCCTTACATCTGATCTTCTTTTATCAATAACATAAAGCATTGTGTTAGAGGTAATTTTTTCGTCCCACTCTTTTTTCACTTTGACACTTACATATGGTTCCTTTACAGGTCCAAAGATATCGTTAACAAGTCCTATATGTTCCATGTTTTCATTAACAACATCTGATCCAATTTTGGGTAATTTTGGTGGATCTTTAAGGATAGCATGACCTAAATCACTTCTATGTAAAACTCTTCCTAGTTTCTTTATTCTTGACTGATCCAAAATTTACAACTCCAGCATTCAAGTTATTGGCAACATTTACTTTTTTAGTTGCTTTGGTTTGTTCTTCGTTTTTTTCTGTGTAGGCTTTTCAACCCTTTTTAGTTTTCTTGCAACATTGGTAATTTTTCTGATTAGTTCAGTTTTATTAGCGATACCTTCAGGATTAACCACAACCCTTCCTTCGCTCTTCCACCAATTTTTTGAATATTGTTTGTCTTTTTCAATCGTGTAATTCAATTCAAGATATTTGCATGCGTAAACTATTTTTGACAAATTACAATCTTCAACAGCTTTACTTCTTGGTACTTTCCGACCATCTTTCCTTGATAACTTCTTATCAAAATATTCTGGATAAAGAACAAATGAGCGAGTTTTCCGCAACATAATATAGCCTTTGTGAATTAATTATTAAAAATATTTGGAAGAGTTTACTCTTCGCCTTCTTTTTTATCTACTAAAACACCACTAATGATTCCATGCTGACCAGGTCTGCTTGTGACACGCACTTTTCCAAGTTCGGTATCTAAAACACATCCCTTTGTAATAATACGTCTTCTTGCATATTCACGATTAGCTTTGTTTTCCAAAACGTTGAGAATTTTTGATTTTTGTGAAATACCAGTTGACTGATCTAAAACATTAGCAAACTCATCTGTCAAAACGCGGAGTTTGTTGTTTCCACCTCTTGTTCTAATAGATTTGAGTTTTCTTGTACCAATATGAGTTTCTGCTGGATAACGCCCCAAATCTCTTTTCTTCTTTGATGCTGCTTGTCTAATTAAACCACCAGATAGTTTCTTTCGGGACCTTTTTAACCATTGAGAGGGCATTGTTATTTCACCTTAAAAGTCATCGAAATTTTTGAAATATAAGAGTTTCCATTAGAAAGACAATTAAAAAACTTCATCTGGGTTGTAATTCATTTAGCAATAAAAATAAATTATAAAATATATATAATACTAGAGAAATATCTAAAAGCAATAAGCTCATTTTTAATGTATGGAAAAAAAACCATTGTTCCTTTCAATTTTTATTTTACTATTATTCCCATTTAGTACATTAAACGCTGTAGTGGCACAAAATACTAACGATTCGCAAGATATGCCCAGTTATTTTGAAGATTTATCAAACCTATTAAAATCAAACTTAGATAAGGGTAAAGCGACAAACATGCTAGAAGAAAGATGGAAGGAACCTATGAGTTCTAAATCTGTTGCAACGAAATTAATGGAATTCAACAATAGAGCATTTATTTCATTTTTTAGTTTTGAAGAAAGGAATAGTTTTCAAGAATATGCAACAAGAAATGGTTTATTTATCGAAGAGATTAACAAAGTTATTCCAGCACTAACTATTATTTACAATTCGAATCAAATTTTGAAGCTAAATTTCGATGATTTCAGAATAAAATACGTTTATCCAATTGGAACAAATTCATATTCAGTTCCTCAGAATATCGATATTGAACTATCAGGTCAAACAGAACTATCAGAACTCAGACAAGCGCTGGAAATTGATAGAATTCATAACGAGGGTTACTTTGGATATGGTATTACCGTTGCAGTTTTA
>DAOVRE010000126.1 GCA_030628305.1 Candidatus Heimdallarchaeota archaeon
CGACAAGTATAGATTTTCCAATTAGTGCCACACGATTGTTTTCTAAAATTTTCACGATTATTTCTCCTCCTCTTTTAGATATTTGGTAACCTTTCATTTCTTTTTTGCCAAGTTTCTTTGCCCAGTATGGTGCTAAGATTGTATGAGCTGATCCTGTAACTGGATCTTCGTTTATACCAACCCATGGAGCAAAAAATCTTGAGATGAAGTCATAGTTTTCTCCACCTCTCGCTGTTACAATTACTCCACGTATTTCAAAGCTAAGAGATAATTGTTTTAGTCTCTCAAAATCTGGTTTTAGATTAGATATGATTTCTGCAGAATCTAATTCAATTAGCATATCTGTAACGCCTTTGGAATAAGCAAAAACTTCAGCTGTTTTTACACCTAAAGCATCGAGTAGAGTCGGAAGTGGTTCGGTAATTTCAGGTTCATTCATAGGAAAATCTAGAATAACTCCATCTTCAGTCTTTGATGCCATTAACTCGCCACTTAATGTTTCGTAAATTACAGAGTTGGAATCTATTTTAAGTATGTGAAACAACAAATGTGAAGTAGCAAGAGTTGCATGGCCACATAAATTTACTTCAACTTGAGGAGTAAACCAGCGTAAACGAAATCTATTCAATTTCTTGATTTCATCGACATTGGGAACGTAAAGAAAAGCGGTCTCTGAAAGGTTCATTTCTGCAGCAATTTTCTGCAAAGTTATATCAGGATAAGTTTCTGAGATTAAACAAATCGCTGCAGGATTCCCCCTAAAAGGTTCATCAGTAAATGCATCAATCTGATATATAGGAATAGCATTTGCTTTTTTTATCTTTTCCACCTTCAAGAAGACATTATATCTATTCTTACTTTATCCCAAATCCATATTAAGTATTTTTGTAAGGATTTGGAAGTTATCTCTTTTTCTTGATTCTATATATTGGCAAAAATTTATGAATAAGATTAACTAAAGTCAGAATATGAAACGAAAAGCAATTGTTAGTTTCAGCTTTCTTTTACTTACTATTTTCATAATACAAGTTAGTGCTGTCATGATATCACCAACACAAGGTGCGATTGTTGAAGCTTCACCCTCTGAAGAGGTGTTTATTGATTCGATGAGAGAGTATGTCGTACTCTTTGATTCTGAAGAAGCTTTTGACAATTATGTCAGCGACGGGGATTATTTGTTAGCATTCCCATATCTGAAAATAGTTGCAATCGAAGATATGCTGAGTAATAAAATAGAACTCCAGAATTTAGTTGGAGTGAAAAGAATTTTTGACATAACAGATACTAAATTCCAAATTCTAAAACCAATACCATCCAGTCCAATTGATTCTGTTTTAGATAACATCAAATTTACAGTATCAACAGCCAATCAAATCAATGTTTCAGGTGTATGGAATATGGGTTACGATGGCTCAGGAACAGTTGTGTATAACATTGACACAGGAATTAACGAAGATCATTTAGATTTCACAGGAAAAATCCTTGCAGGGAGTATGTCATTCGTTAATAGATCATATGGACATGGATATACAACAACTTCTATTAATGATGAAAATGGTCATGGTACTCATACTGCTGGTACAGCAGCAGGTGCAGGTATTGCTAACTCAAACTACAAAGGAATGGCTCCAGGAGCTGATATTCTCGTAGGTAGAGTAGGGGGAGCGGGCGATGAGCTACCCATTTGGTCAATATTAGCAGCCTTGGAATACGCCTTAGAATATGAAGCAACTGTTGAAGATATCGATGTTGTTAACATGAGTCTTGGTTCAAGCGATCAAGAAGGTATGGATCTCGAAGAAACCCTTGTAGAAATCTTATGGAGTGAAGGAATGTTCATCTCAAATTCAGCAGGAAATTATGACGATATTTCCAGAGACTATATATCTGTAGGATCAGCTAGTTCAGCTCCTCAAGTCATGAGTGTTGCAGCAGTTGATTCAAATGGTTTCTTAGCGGTCTTTAGCGTTTTAGGTCCAACTGCAGACGGATATTATAAACCTGATATTGCAGCTCCAGGTGTGGATATTTTAAGTTGTGCAACCAGTGGAACTGATGGTTACGTTTCTTACAGTGGAACTTCTATGGCAGCTCCACATATTACAGGAGCCGTAGCAGTTATGATTGAGGCACTCAAAGATCTTGGTATCCCTTACGACCCTGGAATGATAAAAGCAGCTTTGATGAAATCAGCTCCTGGACTAGCAGATCATTTAGGAACTGGAGCGGGAATTCCTGATGTTGGTAATGCATTGCAAATGATAATTGATGCCCCTACAAACGCTTCAGGTTATCCTACACTTATGTACGCGATTAAGAACATGCCTACAAACGTTCTTAAAATTGCACCTCAAGGTTGGCATCATGAATTCTTTGTTGAATCTGTATCATCTACTCCATGGGAAGATTTAACACCAGTTTTAACAGGTGATTTAGGTCTTATTGGCTCTATTGAACCAGTACCTTATTCAGATCCATGGACTAAATTCTACAAATTTGTTTTAGATATTCCAACAGATTTAGCCCTAGGAGACTACAGTGGAAATATTGTGTTTGAAACATCACAAGGTGTTCAAGCAAAAACATATTTCGAGGTAACAGTAACTGAAGGCAATGGTAGAATATACTATGCTAAACAACACACATCATGGTCTATCGATGGTTATCTTGGCCAATATATCCTTGCAATAGAGGATTTAATGGACAAAGGTATAGCAATAAATGAATATAGACATGGTCTGATTACTGATACTGAATTAGCAGGTTATGATGCCATATGGTTTGCTGATCCATTTGATTATGATTTTCCAAATATGATCGCAATCGATCAAACACAACAAAACGCAGATAGAATAACAGCTAGACCTTTGGTGCAATCAGAGATAACTGCTATTCAGAATTTTGTTGCGAATGGTGGAGGATTATTCATTGATTTACTTGGGCAAACGTCAGAAACTATAACGCATTTAGGATCGTCAATCATTTCGGGTAACAATATTACAATGGTCAATAACCTAATCTCACCATATGATATAACTGTCTCAGAGGATCTCTTTGATTTCAGTTCAGTTGCTACTTCAGATGTAATAATAACCCATGCGCTCACTGAAGGTGTTATCAAAGTTGATCATTATGGAACTACTCTAACGGCTACAGGAGATGCCAACATCCTAACAAAGTGGAATGGCAAAGGAACCACAGCTGCTTATGAAAATGATGTAGGAGGAAGAGTAGTTGTTGTGACAACAAACTTCCATTTGGACACAATGGGATATAAAGATGCTTACAATTCTGGAACACAGAACAAGATATTTGTTAATAATATCTTCAACTGGTTTACTGCAGAAGAGCAACTCATTGGCTCATATGTTCAAGATGCCACAGGAGCAGACATAACTATTGAAAGCCTTAACATATCCGCAACTCTTTCAGCAAGCGTTAAAATTGTCACGGCTACTGGACAAACAACTGACACTGTAACATTAACCGAAGATTCGCCAGGTATGTATTCCTATAGACTCACTTTCGGAGAAGAAGCAGCATATACTTTCAAAGCTGAAAGTAGTGATGATGTCTACATTGCTGATTTCTTATTTGACTCATTAGCTCCTGAAGTTACTGTTGAAGGTTGGACTAATGATACAAAACCAGAGGTTGCAAGATTGGATTTTGAAGTTAAAGACCAGATATCAAATATTCTTTCAATCTCCATAAAATTAAATGGAGAAAATATTAATGTCCTAGGTACAGGAAAAGTAAGAACATTTGTGATATTTATATCCAGTTTAGTTGATGGAGATAACGATCTTCATATTGTTGCAGCAGATCGTGCTGGAAACACTTTAAATGTCCATTACAACATCCCAACTAAATCGTCTGGTGCTCCAGTTTCAACATTTGCAATACTTCTAGGAATATTATCATTAGCTGCAATTGCATCATTCAATAGAAGGAAAAAGCGGTAATTTTTCCATCTCTTTCTTTTTCCTTTTCTTTTTATTATTTATCCTATTAGCATAACATTTTTAACAGTTGTTTAGCTCATTTTCCTAGCCATTAAAATTTCAATATCTTGAGGATTAAAATGAAAATTGCTAAAGGGTCATCAAAAATTGTCACTATAATCAGCTCAATCATGTTTGTCTGTACAATTGCAGCTATTCTCATCTGCGTTCTATTACCCACACCAATATACTGGCATTTTGGTATACTTGGAGTAATTCTCTTCTGTGGATTTTTTATTTTCTGGACTTTCAGGGATCCAAAAAGAGATGTCATCATCAATCCTAAGGGGATTATGGCTCCAGCTGATGGTACTCTGATGAATGTCGAGAAGATGAAAGATGGATTTTCATGTCAAATTCTGATGTCTCCTTTCAATGTTCACATGAACAGAAGCCCAATTGACGGAGTTGTGAAAAGCATTACTTTTCAGAAAGGATCACATTGGCCTGTATACTTTCCTAACTATTCAAAACGAAATCAAAGAAATATAATTGTAATTGAAAACAATGAATTAGGAATAATTGCAGAGTTCACACAAGTTTCCGGGATTTATGGAAGGAGAACTGTAGCATATCCAGAAGAAGGGGATGAAGTTAAACAAAGTGAATTGATAGGAATTATCCGATTTGGTTCTATAATAAACTTGAAAGTTTCGGGCCTGAAAAATTTCAAACTGATTGATCCCATCCCTAAATATGCTAGAGCAGGACTCACTATATTAGCAACTTTCAATGAATAAAGTGATTAAATGAACTGGCAAGAAGTTTCTTTTCTACAAAAACCATGGATTAAGAAAACAGCATGGATTTTAGCTAATATATTCACAGTAGGAAATGGCGCAGCTGCAATTACTGGTATAGTGTTAACATTTCTTAACGTTCCAAACATGGAATATTGGTTCGCTAGACTCATTGCTATATGTTCCATTCTAGATTTTGCAGATGGAAAGCTTGCTAGAATTAGTGGTAGCAAAAAGTTGGCTATTGATATCGATACAATAATGGATGCTTTTGCCTTCGGATTATTTCCTGCAACGTACATAGGTTATAGAATTGCACAATGGAACGTTGAAGGGTGGAATATAGTTGCAGGGGTGGTTGGGGGGCTAGTTTTTCTTGGTGCAGCATGGTTTAGGCTGTATAGGTTTATCAAAAGAGATCCCCTATACACACCTTACTTCAGTGGATTACCAAGCTCTTTTGCAGCGATGGTTCTTTCATGTTTAGTAATTTTTTCAGACACTCATGAATGGGTTATACTGATATCAACACTGATTGTTTCTGGTTTCATGATATCTCTTATACCTTTTCCTTCATTCAAGGGAGTTCCATCAAAATTTGATATGTTCTGGATCATATCTACTGCTCTGTTAGTCATGGGATTCGTTGTTCTACCAGATTTTATAATGAAATATATAGCCTATGGAATAGCGGTCTATATGATAATATATCTTATAGCTGGACCAGGATATGCAATTAAATTAACGGAGAAAAGAAAAGAACAAAAACAGTATTATCAGGGAAGAGGATTA
>DAOVRE010000102.1 GCA_030628305.1 Candidatus Heimdallarchaeota archaeon
GCCATCTCGGATCTTGCATAGTGTTTTGACATATTTATGCTGTGAATTGAGAAGGAAACCAATAGACCGAAAATCACAACATAAGCTATTATTGCCTCATCTCGACCAATCGTTTTTGTTAACCTTATTTTTCTTTTTGTAAGAGCAATTTTACCATGGGCACTTAAAGAGTAAGTATATAGTAAGCGGTCAATTGCCATTGCACTTAACAGAGATGCTGAGGGCGCTAGTAGTAGAACAAGTCTGATCATTGATCCTGAGAAGTAAATTGTTGTTACTCCATAAACAAGAATGAAAATATTAACATCGGTTGGTTTCTTTAAACAATAATATAGACCAAGGGGTATCAAGAATGTCATAATGTGGATATTGCTAAATAGTTCGGCCCAAGTCATTGGCTGATGTTCACTTACTGAAGCGATAATTGGGATAGAATCTCTTCCTCCTGGGAAAATAACAGCCCAAAATTTATCTGCTATGTTAGAAAAAACACCTAAGGATAGAAAAACTGTCACTAATATGACGAGAAGGACTAGAGCCGTAACAGATCCAACGATAAGCATTTGCCTAAAAGTCTTCTCGTTTAAATTGTGTGATAGATTTTGAATTATCCCAACAATAACCAAGAAGCCTATCATCAAAATGGGTATCATGACTTCTATGTTGAAAAATTTATTCCTTAGAACTCTTGGCACCAAAAAACCAATACTCAGAGCAGTAACAATTGTTATGCTATATGCTTTGATTAGTTTCCAAGTTAATTTTCTGGCCAATACTAAGAATAAAACAGCAAGTGGTAGTAAATCCAAAATATATCTATATGCTCCCCAACTACCAATAAGGATTCCTAAACTGATGCCAGCTAGGAATGGGGCCACTGTCCCACCACGTTTGAATGCTCTAATAAAGAAATACAACGTTAGAACCGTGAAAAGAATACCTATCGATTCATTATCATAGAACCCTGCCGTGCTTCTTGAAACAAAGGCCGGTGCAATTGACATGAAAAATGCGGTAAAGATACCTGCTCTTGTGCTAACAGCTTCTTTCCCAAGATGGTAGGAGGCTATTACTGTAAGGAAACCATAAACAACTGGACTAATAAATGCAGCTTGAGTAATGGTTATACTAATTGAAAATATACTTACTAAACCATATATTATTACTGCACTTAGAGGAACTCCCCAATATAATTCAAATCCAGTTTGGAAACCATAAGGATACCAAGAATCTGCTTTGAACCAGTGAATAAATTGTATAAAACCTTCGGTATTGATATATTCTGCGCTCACTAGTTGAACATGTGGATCGAAAGCCTTAATCAAGGGATCAAATCCTTGAAATAAGCCAAATAGTCTAATAATTACACCAACGAATAAGATTAGAATCATGCTTATTCTGTTTAGAATTGTTTCTCTTTTTATTTCGTAATCTTCGAAGTGGTCTACGATTTTTTTCCAAAAACGACTCAGTAGTCCTGATAGTCCAGTGTCACTTGACATTATATTTCACCTTTAGCTGTTGATCAAACAAGCTAAGCTTTTATTTGAGGTTGAATTAAGAAAAGCGTTTAAAAACATTACTTATTGCTAGACATTCAAATTAAGAGTTAAGGACTCGTTTTTAGGTTAAATTTCCCTAAAAAGCACTTGTTATTAGAATATTATAGTAAAGTTAATTAATATATTCTAGTCTTTAATTGAATCAGAGAAAGATGAGACTTGAAAGAAAAATCGCTTATGCTCTTGCTAAGGAATTAAAGGACATAACACAAGAAGCAAAACTTGAAGCTTTAGCTGTTTTAACTGCGACAGGAGACAGAATTGCATTTTATGCTGGTGATAAACAGGCAAACTCAACAGAATTATCAGCGATTGGAGCCGCTTTAGTTGCTGCAGCAAGGTTAGCTCTTGAGAGGCTTGCCTTTTCACCCATAAATGATGTCATGGTACGAGGCAAGAATGGTTTTCTAATTCTTAAATCAATAGGTGATTTTCACTTAGTTGGTGGAACAAGTGATATTGAAGAGTTCAAAAATGCTATAGCAGTTTTATCAAACCATGCACCTCAGATTGCAGATATTTTGTCTTATGTTCAAATTGACGACGATGAAATTCCAACGGACTAAAGAATAAAAGTGTACTAAATTAATTGAATGTCTTAAAATCAACATTTGTTCGCTGCAAACTTTGAAGGTTTACAATATATGTTGATCCAGTAGTGGGATTAATATTCATGCTTTTTTGATAAGATGTTTGGTATTGAAAGGTTCCAGAATTTATAATTATAACACCTTTGTAGGTTTCATCCCCTGTGATATGTGTATGACCAGCATGTAAAATGTCAGGTATATTTGTTATAACCAATTTGTCTTCAGCTTCAGGAGCAATTGGTGTTCTTTTACCATAAATTGGCACTAAATGTCTGTTTTTCAGCATCTCTACCATAGCTGGAATAGAAGTTTCGTGAGGGATAACTGGGATAGCAGAATTAATATCCACTATTGAATTCCCATGTGTCATGAGAATTTCTACATTATGGGCTTTAACATAAGCTGGACTACCGAGCATGTATACATTGTCTAATTTATATAGTTCGGGGGCGAAGTCTTTAGAAATAGGTGTCTGAGGTTCAGCTGCTCTTGCTGCATCATGATTTCCAGGTATAATGATAATTTCCACATCATCTCTGATTTGTTCAAAATATTCAGTAGCAAGTAAATATTGAAGTTGTATGTTATCAATATCTAAATCGTTAGCTTGACCAGGATATATTCCAACACCTTCAACAACATCCCCTGCTACAAAAAGATATTTTACCTTCTTACCAACTTTATTGTATTTGTTTGATTCTAGATCACCATTTAGAAACTTTATCGCTCTAAGAAAGAGTTCTCCTGCGAATTTCTTTGACCCAACATGTATATCAGAAATGAATAAGGCAAGAACGTCTTCATATGAATGATTAGGTTTGTGATTGTATGGAATATCTGGCCAATAGACATCTTTGATGAATAGTATTCGACCGTTCCAATCTCCTGTAAAGCATAGAATTGAGTCATCTAGAATAAACTCTGCTTTGTACAATAAATCAGGATTAGATTGAAATATCATTCCTGTCACTTTTCCATTTTTATCCTCGAGTTCTAAACTGAAACTACCGCTCTTATTCTTTCGTTTACTATAAACAATTCCGATTAGTGATATCTTTTTATTTTCAGTATTTTCCTGAAGATCTTCTGTTGTAACTAAATTCCCAATATCTCTTCGACGTCTGAAGAATTGGCTTATAGAATCAAAACGGTTGCCAAAATATTGTATAAAACCACCTGCAGATGCAGATAATGGTCTGATTTGTGGAGAAGAGATAATTTGTAAATCTGTTGCGGTTGTTTCCCTTCGGCTGGAAGAAACTGGTTTTTCAGACACAATTTTTTGTTTTTCCTCTTTTTCCTCATTGGTTTCTTCACTTTGAATATCTGATACGCTGGCTTCCTCTTTACTTTCTGAGAAAGCGTTAATAGTAGAATTGGGATCATAATTTCCAGCAGAAATATCTTTGATATCCGTTATTGTAAGTATTGCTATTTCTGGATTTAACTCAAGTATTTTATCAATAATCTCAGTAATATTAGGTGCAGAATTTAGCTCAGAAAAGGCTTCAGGTGTTAATTGATAGCCAGCTGCATATAGTTTCCGAAGTTGTTTTGAGGGGATCATTGATAAACATGATTTGAGAGATATTTTGAGATTAAATAAGTTTCGAATCGAATATTGAACCTTTAATCAAAAGCTTTAAGAAAAAAACCCTGAAGAAGAAGATAGAACAAATTGACCCCGTAGCTCAGTTGGATAGAGCACCAGCCTTCTAATCTTTATTAGTGAAGTAAGTTGGTGGTCGCGCGTTCGAATCGCGTCGGGGTCGCCACCTTCATTTTTTCAGTTCTACAATTCCTAATTCATCCTCAACACATAAAGGTATCTGATAAAAAATAATATATACCACTGCTTCTAGCAACACTTGATTAGTATGAGTAAATCTCAGAAGAAGAAAAAGAGGGACACTAGCCCAATGCCTGCAACTGGTGCTGGTTTGATGAGATATTATGATGAGGATTTGCCTGGTGTTAAAATTGGTCCATGGTATATCGTAGCTCTTACCGTAATATTGATTATAGCGGTTATTCTGGGTAATATTTTCTACGTAGCCCCTTAAAATAGAATTTTTAACAACTGCAAAGAGAGTGAGCAATATTCACGAATTTCAAGAACTTATGAAAGATCTTTATCTGGAAAAAGATTCTAGGAGAGGAAAGGAGAAAACCATGCTTAAACTTATGGAAGAAGTTGGGGAACTTGCAGAAGCAATTCTTCTGGAGGACGAAGAGAAAGTATCAGAAGAAATGACCGATATTATAGCTTGGGTATTCAGTATTTCAAACTTATACAACATAAATCTCTCAAACGCTTTTAAAGAGAAGTATAATCAAGTGTGTCCAAAATGTAATAAAAATCCGTGCATTTGTGATTCTATTTAATTTTGTTAAACAATTGTTATTACAAAAATAAGTTGTAATATGTCCATGTCATCCTAGCTAGTCTCAAAATTTTTGTTGTTCTTTTAAGCTATAAGTACAGAAAATGTATGAAATGAAGGAAATCGTCTTGTATACTTCCGAAGAATGTCCTTACTGTAGCGTTGCTGAGAATATTCTCAAAACGGTTCTAGAAGAGTATGGTGGCTTGTTTCAGTATAGAAGCATAAAAGTCAATGGAGAGAGTAAACAAAAAATATCTTCAATCCCAACTATTTTTGTAGGGAAAACAAAGATTGAAGGCCTTCCGGAGAGAGAACAGATTCATACCGCTTTATTCTCCTAATAAGACTAAACTTAGAAAAACAAGACGATAAGAACAAGCGTTTCTCACTTAGTTTCTTGAAAATATAATTCAAACTCTGTAATATCCTTTACAAGAGCACCCACAAGATCTCCTAAATCCAGCAATTGTCGAAGAAAATCATCATATGGAAGTGAATCATATGCTTTCAACCACAATTCATAACCATTTTGTAATTTAGTTTTTGCAAGTTTATGGTTAGAACAGAACTCACCAGAAGATTTGTCTGTTTTATCTTGACATATTTTGCACTTAGTATCATTCATTTTTTCTTTCCTCCTTTTATGTTGACCTTAGAAGGACAGTCCATAGATACGCATATAACGCGCTTATTTCTTCCTGTTTGCCATTCAACCATAGGTAACCCATCGAATGGGCATTTTTTATCAGTAGGTTTTATTGTTCCATAATTAGGTAAGGGGAAAGTTACTGTGCAGTTAATTGCTTTATCAAAATATGATGAACAAGCAATAAATCTCTTACCAGATTTTCTTGATTTAATAATTCGTAAATCGCCAACTTCACACTCTGGACATTTTCCTATTAAAACAGGGTCTTTTTTCTCTATATTAAGCAAGTTTTGATAAAGAGAAATTCCTATATCTGCCTCATTCTCATGGAAAACATTGAGTGAATCTCTTAGATTCTTTTTAATGGAAATCAATATTTCATCTATATTGCTCTGTTTTTCTTGTACTTCTTCCATCGTAGTTTCTAATTCTCTTGTCATGTCTGATTTGATCAACACGGGATAATGAGAGGTTAAAACACCAACTACAGCAGTACCCAGAGGTGTCGGTCTAATCTCGCTGCCTTCAATATATCCCCGATTAAACAAGGTTTCAATAATCCCTGCACGTGTAGCCTTGGTTCCAATTTTCTCTTGTTCCATTTTATTCAGAAGTGTAGATTCATTAAATCGTCTAGGTGGAGAACTGAACTCTTCTTTTGATTCAATAGATGAGAAGTTAACTTGGCTTTTCAATGCAATATCAGGAATTGAACTTTCACTCATATAAAAATAGGGTTTGTAATATTTTATCCACCCCTCTTCTATGATTTTGCTTCCTCGCACTTCAAATTTATGACCTTTAACTGTAATTTCAATTTTCTTTTTCGATATTAAAGCAGGTTTCCCAAATAAAGATAGGTACCTTCTTACAATTAAATCATATAGTTTCTTTTCTTCTGAGTTCAAGGTTTTGGGGGGATTCCCAGTGGGGTGTATTGCAGGATGTGCTGCATCTGTCTTTCTTCCTTCCCTTGGTTTGAATTTTTTACGATTTAGTATTTCAATTATGAAAGAGCCATAAACAGTCTGCTTTCCAATTTTCGTAAGAATAATTTTGTGACCTAGTGTCATTGGAAGTTTTTGACTGTCA
>DAOVRE010000141.1 GCA_030628305.1 Candidatus Heimdallarchaeota archaeon
GTTCTCGGAAATAATTTGTGGGTGTTAGTGTAGCAGAAAAGAATATTGCACTTTTTCCTTTTTTTAATGCTTTTTGCAGTAATTTTGATGGATCTAGACAGAAAAGTCTTATTCTTACATCATTTTTGTATTTCTTGAAATAAGTTACAAATCGTTTGTCATAATCCTCAACAACTCTCAGGAAGTTTCTTACATCAAAATAAAACTCTAACAATTTATCTCGAAAACTGGAATCAATATTTAATTCTAACCATTCCTCTGCTTTTCGACAAAACATCCTCAGATTAGCTATGAACTCTTTAGAAGGGAGAGGCTTCTGCACATAAGAATATGTGCCATTTTTCTCACATAATTTCCTTGCTGCAATCATATATTGATTAAGTTTGTTTAACAATGAAGATAACTTTGGAACAGCTGTTTTTGTTGCTCTTCTCAAGGTAAGAATTGGTTTTTTCATTATATCTGCCGAGAACATCTCTCTTGATCTACCAACTAGGTTATGAGCTTCATCAATAAGGAATGTGAAATCACCCTTTTCTTCCATAAAGAATCTCTTGAGATAAACTCGAGGATCAAAGGCATAATTGTAATCGCATATGATGCAATCGCTCCATAATGCTAAATCCAGAGACAATTCAAATGGGCACACTTGATGTTTTTTAGAGTATTTCTCGATTTTTTCTCTTGTAAAAGAATCTTGTGTATAGATGTCCTCAATAGCATTGTTTACTCTATCAAAATGTCCTCGAGCATACTCACAATACACTGGGTCACAGTTATCTTTTTCTTTGAAACATATTTTCGCTTTAGCTGTTATTGTAACTGATTTGAGTTTTAGTGACTTTTTCCTCAAAATATCTAATGTTTCTTCAGCTATAAAACGTGTAGTTGTTTTAGCTGTAAGATAGAATATTTTGGAATCCAAATCTTTGTTTAACGATTTAATTGCAGGATAAAGAACTGCTACGGTTTTGCCTATGCCAGTTGGTGCTTGACAAAAGAGCTTCTGGTGATTTTTCAGCACGTCAGTTGTTACTTTAACCATTTTATCTTGACCTTTTCTATATGAAGGAAATGGAAATTTTACAGTCTTTATACTCTTATTCCTAGTTTCAAGCCACTTGAAAACAGTGAATGCCCACACTAAGTATTTGTCAACTATATCTAGACATTTTGTTTTGAGTTCATCTAGTTTATATGTTTTAACGAAGGATCTGGTTTTTTTTGTGTCTAAGTTGAAGTAGGTGAGTTGTATGATAATTATTTTTAGATTGTTTTGTTTAGCATAAATATACCCATAACAAATTGCTTGAGCCCAGTAGCTTTCATTGGAGTTTTCTTTTATGCTTGACAAAGTTCTTTGAGTTGTCTTTATTTCTTCAATAACAGTTTGACCATTTTTCTCAAAAACTCCGTCGATTCTCCCGCCTAAATGCAATATACATTTATCTCTCTCAATTAATTCTTTCACAGATACTTCTTTTCTATATTTGGGACCTCTCTTCTTTTGAACATATTGATGTCCCTTTGTTCCTTCCGCTAATCGTGAACGCTGAAAATACCCTACAGAGATATCTCCTTTACGAAGAACATATGAAATCATATTTCGAACGGATACCTTTACTGTGGGTTTAGAAACCATAACCTAACACTCTTTGGGTTTAATTTTCTCGTCTGTATATAATACTAGTTAAGCTAAAAAATGGTTTTGGATATAAAAAGAAAAGTGATTTTGTAATAACTAACAAATTAATGAGTTGAAATCATATTTTTATACTTAAAAGGGGGCATATTAAAAAGCTAAACTTGTGTATGAAATGATTATTGAAGAATATGAGGCAAAATCACTCATAAGAAAATCAAGGACTTCCTTATTTTCTTGGTCGGAAATGTACTTGAACCTCTATCAGGGATGTTATCACGATTGTAAATACTGTGATGGTAAATCTGAAGGATACTATATGCATGATGATTTTGCTAACAGAATTCGCGTAAAAAAGAATGCACCTCAATTGTTAGAAGAGTATCTTAAGAAAAATGGTTTTTTTCCAATTAATAGAAAGAAGACTCATTCATTAGTTGATTATTTTCCAGATTTGCGAGAATCAGCTGATACTAAGCATAAAGGAAAGTTTGTTATTTTTATTGGAGGGGGAGTATGTGACGTTTATCAACCAGTTGAAAAGGAAGTAAAAATGACAAGAAAGCTTTTAGAAATTGCTTATGATTACAAGTTTCCTGTATTCTTCCTTACAAAAAGCGATCTGATTTTACGAGATCTTGACCTTTTGAAAAAGATAAATGAGGATAGCTATGTGTCTGCTTGTTTTACAATAACTTTGGCTGACGAGAAGAAACAAAAAATATTCGAACCAAATGCAAGTACATCCCAAGAAAGGTTTGAAGCGATTGAAAAATTACGTGAAGAGGGTATCCACTCAGGAGTTTACTTCCTTCCCACTTTACCTTTCATAGGCGACACCGATGAAAACATGAATGCAATATACAAAACTGCAAAAGAAGTTGGTGCTGAATTTGTCTATTGTTTCGGTTTAACATTAAAACCAGGTAGAAATAAAACCGAATTCATGCAAACCCTTTCAGAACATTTTCCAGATATATATCCAAAATATGGGATATTATATGGAAATAATGATAAATATGGCAATCTAGACAGAGAAAAATTCAAAGAAATGGGATTGATATGGCCAGAAATAATGGGGTATAAACTGGGATATGAGCTGGGTTTAGGGTATTCCTCAGAGAGATATGTTCCAGAAGGAAGATTTGAAAAGAATCTACAGCTATCTGAAATACTTCACAAGATACAGTTTCTGAAGAGTCTTTACACAAAAACCTCACGGATAGAAATAAAAGCACTAAATGATGCTGCACAGTTTTTCATTAGTTATCAAAAAGATATTGAAAAGTTGGATGTAGAGGAGATTGTAAAACTAGTTGAAAAACCAGCTATTCTACCCTATGTTACAGATTTCTTAGAATCTGGGGAGAGTAAATTTCTGAAGGAAATAGAGAAAAAAGCTTACGATTCTGTTTATCGATATATTGCTGAAAAACAACAAGAATTCTAGAAATTATTTGTGTGTCATTCAAATTGATAGCTTTGCTCTAGTCCTTAATTTCTAATTACTTGAAATTGGAACGTTGATGATTGTATTTCTTGATTATATTCATTAGTTTATTAGTTTCCTAATGACTTCTATCATCTCACCAGAATGTGTGGCTCTGTTGGTTTTCATGTCAATGTATTCCGCATTAGGGATTACTGCTAAAATGCTCTTAGACAACTCAACAGTATGCATTTTGTCTGTCTCCATTCCAATAATCACAACCCTTGTGTCTTCTATTTGTTTATAAAAATCCCAGACTTTAGTGAAACATACACGTTTTGCTACAGCTCTCCATTTCTTGAAGTCTGATTCTTCCAGAACGCGAATATATTTTGCAGCTTGAATTGGATCTTCGCTCTTGTATTTTAGTATCCACCATCTCCAAACGGGTTTTGTCCAATTGATTATGAAGTTAGGAAAAATGTGCATTAAATATCTAGTTGTAGGTGGCATGTTAAGCTGATAAACAGGACCGATTAACACATTCAAAGTAGATTTGATTTTCTTTGTGCCTAATAAATCAGCAATAGTTAGAGTACTGAAAGAAGCTGTGAGTGTGATGAGTCTGTCTTGATCTATTTTTAGATGTTCAACAATTTCTTTAACGTCTAAGGCAAGCCTATTGATGTTATTTATTGTTTTATTTTCACTGAGACGGAAAGAACCCTTCTCCCTTGATTCGATGTATAAAACATCAAAGTCTTTGACAGCTTCCATTAATACTTGTTCCCACCCAGGAACTACAGTCCCCCAACCAGGGATGAGTAATAATGTGTGACCTATAGCTATTTCCTTTGGTGCTTTTGTTGTTAAAATCTTAATTTCTGCACCATCAGAAGTTTTGAAGTACTGTTCTTTAGCTATTTCTTCAAACTCTGACACAAGAAACTCTTCAGCTACCTTCTCTTGTTTTGACATTAAGAGAGGAGATAGAATAGTAAATTAATAGTTTTTCCTTTTACCATTTGAATCTTTCGCCATCCCATCCTCGAAGAATTCGGGCTAGCTCTCCTATGTGAAAAGCATTGTGACGAAGCATGTAAACAAGTTTTCCTAAAATGGAATCAAACCAATGAAAATCATCCTTCTTTAATAATTCCTCATCAGAAATATCGTTAAGAAATTGTTCTATTCTTTGCTCTATCTCTTTGCTATATTCCCTTAACATATTCTTTGTAATAGTAAGTTTCTTTTCTTCTATTTCCTCTTTAGAATTCTTTTCCCAGTCAAATCCTGCTTTATCCCCCCATTTCATTGTGTCTGGAGTGTGTTTGGAATAAAAATCAGCTGTTTCAATAATATGAAAGAGAATCCAAGAAAAACGCCAGTTTTTCCTTCCCACATGAAATTTCTTCTCAGGAACCTTGTCAATAACTTGATTGAGATGCTTCCATTTGTCTTTGAACTGAATCATTAACATCGAACTTAAGGAGTTTTTACACTCATCTTTCATGTAATCACTTGTGAACTAATTCTATTTAAGTTTGATTAGTATTTGCCGATTGATGAACATTATATTGAAATTTAATTTCCAGATGACCTCTATACCATCCCTTTAGATACTTGGGGGTGATTCTAAGTATTGTAAAGTCCGGATCTGTTACTCCTTCAGGACAATAAATTTTCCATTTATCATCCCAGATTTGCTTATTAAAATCCATATCATCCAAAATTTCAGCTTCCCCCTTTAGCATGATACCCTTGACATCATTTGGTTTACCGTAATAGCGTGCAACTTCATTATAAATTGACTACAACTCCTACAAAATACTTATTAATGTTGCTACTACTGTTGGTAGTAGTAATTATGTTTCGGGTGATGATTTGGCAACAGAAAGTGAATATGTAATTGAAACAACAGATCTGGTAAAAATATACAAAACTGGGAAAATTAAAGCAGTAGATGGTTTAGATCTGAAAATAAGAAAGAGTGAAATCTATGCACTTATTGGTGCAAATGGTAGTGGAAAAACAACTGCACTAAATATGATAAGTGGGGCATTATTCCCAACTTCAGGGAGCATTAAAGTACTTGGGCATGATATTCCTGAAAAAAGACGCTTGATATCAAATCATATTGGAATAGCTCCTCAAGATTATTCTATTTATCATGATTTAA
>DAOVRE010000259.1 GCA_030628305.1 Candidatus Heimdallarchaeota archaeon
AATATCTTTGTGTTAGCTCTAGAAGGACTTTTAGTGTTCGTTCAAACTTTAAGATTACATTTCTATGAATTTTTCAGTAAATTCTATGAGGGTAGTGGAATACAACATAAACCAATATTTATATTTAATAAAACAATGGATTTGAGTAAGGATGGTAAATAGTATACTATTAGGAATTATTGCAATTGCTGGTACAATGCTCACAATTATTGGAGCTGGTATACCTTTAGCTAAAGGGATTCAAGCTGCAGCTGCTGCTGTCGCAGAAAAGCAACAACTAAATATCTTCATTCTAATATATCTAGCGCTTGCTGAAGCACTAGCTATTTACGGTTTGTTGGTTGCATTTATCATGTACACAAAACTAAGTGATGCAATTGCCGGAATAGCGGAATTCACCGAAACACAAGGTTTCATTTTTCTTGGAGCTATGGCCATAATGATTATTTCCAATATAGGTGCGGCGATAACATTAACCAAAGGAGAACCTGCTGCCATTGGATCATTAACTGCAAATTCTGAAGTTTTCACTGCAAACCTTATCTATTTAGGTCTAGGTGAAGCTTTAGCAATTTATGGTCTTTTGATTGCATTCATTCTCCTTAATCTAGCTTAACGAGTGTAATTATACTAAGTTAACAACAAGTTCCTTGGTTTTCTCTATAGGGAACTTGTACTGTTTAAGATAAAGCAATTTGTTTAAGTCTTGAATCTGAGATTCGTACATTTTCAGATAGCACATTATACTTAGAATCCCAAAATCAGAATGAAAGGCTTTTCTTATTGTTTCTAATTCACTTGCTCTTACCGCAATTTCGATATGCAGGAACATTTTATCTTCAAGGTACATGTCAATGCCTTTTGAAATCTTATCTGAAGCAAAAGTTTTCAGAAGATCTAAATCACTCTTTAAATCATTATCTTCCATCATTTTAAGAATTTGCCTTCTGAAAGGAAATTCGTCAGGTATGGGAACCAGTTGCAGTGCTTCTTGTATATCTACTTCAACAAAATCTGCTTTAAGTATCACTAACAAAAGATTAGTTAGTAATTCATTCATAACAAAGGTCATTGCACCTTTCCTTTGATTTAACTTTAATTTCTCAGCTTTGGAAATCATTTTCTTAAGATAAAAAGCTTCTATTGCAAATTCTAATGGCCAAATATCATTGATCTTTGAATACATTTTTTCAGCAACTTCTATCTCTTCACCGTATTCAGATTCCTTAAGTAAGTCAAGAAGTTCTGCTAAATCTTTTGCTAAGATTAGCTTCGAAATGAAAGCTGTTCTTCCAAGCATTTCTTGTGGTCTCAAATTGATTACTTCTCTCAAATCCACCTTTGCTTTAGAATAAAGATATCTTATAATTCTTTGAATGTTCATTACTTCAAGTTTGGTAGTATACGCTTCAAAAAACTCTTTAGACCACTTTGGAGAGTATTTTAATATAAACATATATTGATCTAGCAAGCTAGCTGTAAGCAATTTCTCTAATTGGTGAGATTGATATTCAGGATGGTCTTTCAATTTTTCACCTATTTCAAAACTTAATAAATCTTGAATGAACAATTCATAAGGTTTATTTATTAAATTTTCAAAGTCTTCTTGAGTAAGTAATTTAGCATATTGCCCTCTCACATAGCTGGTTAAAAAGGCTATATCAGGTGAAATATTTGCCATCATTAGAACATGAACTGATAAAACAAATAAAGGTTGCTGAACAACGTGCTGAACAAATTCTAGAAGATGCGGAAACAGAATCAGCGCTGGTTATAGAGAAAGCACAAAGCAATCGAATAAGAAGATTAGAGCATGCAAAAACAGAAGCAAGAGAGATTCTCAAGAAGAAGGTAGAAGAAGCGAAAGACACTTCTAATTACATGAAGTTAATAGAAGATTCAGAAAAAAGCTCTGAAAAACTTCTTGATAAAGTAAGACCTAAGATACCTGAAGTTACTGAATTGGTAGCTAATCACATTCTTGAAATTGGTAAATGACAGGTATTCTTATTCACCAATAAGTTCATAATCTTTTTTCAGTTCAGGGAAAGATTCATCAAACTCTATTTCTTCAATTGCATCATCTTTTTCCTTGTCTTCCTTTAAATCTTCTAGATGATCTTTGACTAAATCTAATAACTCATGAGCTTCATCAGCAATAAATGGAGTATCAAGTTCTCTCTCATCTGAGTATCCCCAAGTTACGCCAAAACAAGGAATTTGGAGAATTTTAGCAACAAAGACATCATTTGGCAAATCCCCTATTAAAACTGCTCTGGAAATAGTTTCAGTATCATAATTGGTAGCGATCAATTCAACTTTATCTTCACCTGCTAATAGGAAATCAAAAGGCATATCATCGCCAAATAGATTCTGAAGAACCTTATTAGCAACCTCTTCATCTTCCATTGTTGGGTTTTGTGTAACTAGTACAAGTTCAATGTTTTTAAGTTTCTTAATTTTTTGGAGTGTCTCTTCTATCTCAGGTATTAATTTCTTGATTTCTAAAAATTTCTCTATTTGTAATTGTCGAAGTTGCTTCTTTCTTAGATAGAGCTTAATAGGGTTCACTGGATATTTAAAAAACATGAACATGCTCATTTTTCTTCTAGAAGCTTCTTTGTACATTTTCTTAACTTGATCATGAGAAAATTTCTTTCCCAAAACTTCTTCAAATACCTCTACTGTTATATCAATTGTATCGACAAGAGTACCACCAAAGTCAACAAAAATAGGAACTTTTTCTTCCATGATGAGTTTTTGTCTTGTTGTCATATAAGGACAACTTTAGTTGAGTGTCTTTCTTAGAGGTCAGCATATAGTACTATAACAGTTCTATACTCACTCTGAGTGGATACATCACGTATCCTCCTACCCCGTTCACACTACGTTTAGGTAGTGCTTTCGGATCGCTTTTAAGTAAAATGTTGTACGCAGCATTGACGTCAGCATTAATGAGATACCCTTGAGCGGAACGAAACAACCCTCTAGTCACTCGACGACCAGCGTATTTCTTCCTAGCTTGGGGGAATTCATTATCTATGAAACTACACTTGGAAGTATATTTTTCGGGAATCATCTCTACCTTTATCCCTCGCTCTGCTCCTTTATACTTCAAGATATTGATGATTCGCAAGAATGGAATGGTGACGAACATCTGGGTGATCTTCTTCCAGAACTGCACCCCTTGTTTCCACTTCTCATTGTAACCGATGATAACCTCGTGCAGCCCTCTTTCCACCCACAAGTCAAGTAAATAGCAGGTGAGCTTGTGGATAGCGTCTTTCAGTTTCCTCCTCCACTTTTCTCGGAGTTTGTAGTAAGCATGACCATAGGTCAGTCGGTTCTTTCCTTTCAGTTGTTGTCTTTGCTGTTGAGCGTATTGTATCTGTAATTG
>DAOVRE010000162.1 GCA_030628305.1 Candidatus Heimdallarchaeota archaeon
TGATTTCATGGTTTTCTGACCTTCTATGTAATACTCTTTCCATTCTTTTGAAACTGTTTTATTCTTTTCAATTACTGAATGCCAGAATTTGTTCATAACAGTTAGATCTTCAGGTAACCTTCTTGTTAACCCACCTATAAGCGATTGAGCTAAAGCTTCTTCTGGAGATGCTTCTTTAAAGAATGCAACCTGCAATAATGTATCCTCTAAGATACCAATTTGTTCTGCTGTTGATAATGACGATTCTAGTCTGTCACTATCACTTCTAGAAGATAGACTTACAGCTCGTAATTCTTTGAAAGTCTCCAGTAATATATCTAGCAGTGAAGCTGGTATCTTCTTCGATAATCCCTTCTTCTCCAATAAATCTTGAATTCTGAATTCAATAATCTCTTTCTCTGTTTTTTGATCTGTAACAATTGGTATGGTAACAAAATTGAATCTTCGTTTAAGGGCAGAGGACAACTCATTAACACCTTTGTCCCTACTGTTTGCTGTTGCAATTACATTGAACCCTTCTTGAGCGTAAACAACATTACTTTCTGATAATTCAGGAATCGCGATGTACTTCTCTGAAAGGATTGATATCAAAGAATCTTGAACATCTGAAGTACATCGTGTTAACTCTTCAAATCGTCCGATATCCCCTTTTACCATTGCTGTCATAATTGGTGAAGGGATCATAGTGTCTAGTGATTGTCCTTTTGCTATCACTGCCGCAATATTCCATGAGTATTTTATCTGATCCTCTGTTGTAGCAGCTGTTCCTTGAACAACTAGGGTAGACTTTTGACTAATTCCCGCTGCTAGCAATTCAGCTAACCATGATTTACCTGTACCAGGTTCACCTATTAGTAAAAGACCTCTGTCACTAGCGAGAGTAACGATAGCTCTTTCCACCAAATTTTGGTTGCCATAAAACTTTTTCTCTATCTTTTTACTTAATTTATCTTTTGAAGAACTTCCTAAAACAAAAATTTTTAGCATATGCGGAGACAAGAACCAATTCTTAGGTTTTGTAAACTTATCTATAGAATGTAAAAATAATAGTTCTTCTTTATACAGTTGTTCGACTGAAGGTCGTAAAACAGTCTTTTCTTTCTTCTTTTTCTGACTAGCTGTTCCCTTCATATTTGTTGCAGATTTTGTACTGGTTTTTTGTGCAGTTTTGTTTTTTTCGCTCAAGTTTTTCACCTATTTTTTAACCATTAATAATAAAAGATTAGGCTATATAAACGCCGTTTAAATGGTTGTTATTGCTTTATATAGTGAAATAATATTTCCTTGAAATATAAATAAAATCAAGTTTTTGCAGATGTTTTTGATTAAAAAAGAGTGGTTGTGTAAGAATGTCAAATCTCAGTGAAAAGGAAAAAATTATCTTTTAATTCTTCATCCCTTTTCTTTTTTTATTAAAAGATTGTTAGAAAAATTAGTTAACCGATTTTCTTAAAGCTGCAAGGGCATGTAACGTGGTCGTATCGAACACAGGTATAGGGCTATCTTCTTGTGTAATCAATAGAGGTATTTCTGTACACCCTAAAATTACTCCTTCTGCTCCTTCGGATTCTAGTCGTTTAATTACTTCAGAATAACCTTTTTTTGATTCTGATGTAAGAATATGATGTGTTAGTTCGTCCCAGATAACAGTATTGACATAATTTTGATCTTCCTTGTTAGGTACAATTACTTCTATACCATATTTGCTCAAAGAGTTTTGATAGAAATCTGCTTGCATTGTGAAAATTGTTCCAAGTAACCCAACTCTCGTTATACTTTTCTCCTTTATTGCTTCTGCAGTTGCATCCATGATGCTTATCATTGGAGTGTTGATTTCCATTGTTAATTTCTCGAAAATTTTATGGATAGTGTTAGTTGCTATGATGATGATTTCCGCTCCTGCATCTTCCAAATTTCTAGCTGATTTGAGGATGATCTGATAAACCTCCTCCCACGAATTATCTGCCATTAAATTTCTTACAGTTTCTAAGTCCAAACTGTCAATGACAAGAAAAGGAGATGATGCTCCTCCTTTTATCAAATTATACTCTTTAACTAGAATTTTGTAATATTCAATAGTAGATTCAGCGCTTAAGCCACCAATAATCCCTATTTTTTTCATTGAAACATAATTCAGAGTTCTTTATTAGAACATTTTCCCTTAAAACGTATAAATCTGACTTGCTAATCTAAGCATCTTCTAGATTTTTAAATTCTAGACGGAAATGAGTTGAACTAAGAAAACGTTCAGGGTCTTTTTTGAATTCTTTCAAACAAGGTTTGTCACAGAAATAAAGTTTCTTACCTTTGTATGTGGCTGAAACCTCTTTATTTGGAAGATCGGCTACACAGCATGTATGTTTTCCTCTATCTATTGTTAAGTTCATTTCAAGTAATTATATCTTGTCTATATTATTTATACTTACGAAAGAACAAAAATGTCAATCTTTGTAGTATTATATGTTCTAGGAATCTTTACATTGGGAATTTGATCAGTTATATCTGGCATGGTTTGTAGCTCTTTCAATAATAGAAAAAAGTTGAAGAAAAGGAATTGGATTTAGATGACCGAATTGAAATGACCAGCTGCATAGAAAAAAACATTTCATCGTTAAATTTAGACCCCCATTTTTAGCAATATTCAGAAAGCTCCTAAGAATCATGCATATTAGGTTTCTTTCTTAATCTACCTTGGAATAAATTCATTCCGATTCCCTGTGCAAATCATCTAATTCCGCTTTTATTTGTTTTAACTTCTTTCCATGTAAAGGATAGAAGTATATTGCAATAAGAGCAAATACAAGAAAAATAAGCGGTAAAATCCCCACACCAAGTCTTATCCCAAATTTTGCCTGAACTGATTGAACATTTAGATTAGAGTTATATCCATAAACTTGGATTATTGCTGTAAAAACGAATATTATCAATGAGGCTGCTGGTTTTGTGATCAATGCATTTGTCCCAAAAAACATCCCATCTCTTCTGTTGTTTGTTTTGAGTTCATCTTCATCAGCGATATCTCCAACCATGGGGTTGACTAGAAGCCACCATACTGTTGACATACTTAAACAAACTCCATAACAAATCGCCATAAAGACAACTGATTGTGCAAAAAAAAGACCAGCGAATCCCAGGATCATTAGCACAATTACTATGAAGAACGTGTATCTAAGACCAATTTTCTTCTGTAGTTTCTCAAAAGCAAATAATATGGGAATATAGAAGACGCCTGTAGCCACCATAATAATCAAAATCTGAATTTGATCCAGCTGAAAGACGTACTTGTAGTATAAAGGAATAACTGCTAAGAGATTAATTGCAACAGCATTCATCATGAAGGAAAAAACTACAAAAAATATGAAGGATTTGGATTTGAAGGTTTCTTTAATGGCTGCCAAGATTGGTAAAGGTTCTGCATCCTTACCTTCAAGTGATTTTTCTTTCAGTTTTATTGAACCGAAAATCATCAAAACAAGTGCTACTACCCCAATGGAAATGAAAATTAATGACATATCAACATTACTTAGTGTTGAAGAAGTAAGAACTAAGTTGGGTGTCATAGAAGCTAATCCAACAGGGATCATACTAAGTAACATAGAAATCAACACTATTCTAGTTCGTTCGTTTGTGCTGGAGGTTTGATCAGTTTGAATTGCACTAATATTCAAACCAGCAATAGTTAAACCTGTATCAAAAATAAATAGAGACACAAGTAAGAAAATGAAGAGTGAAACTTGTGACCATCCAGGAGTAACTAACCAAAACATTAGAAAACCAACAAAATAGAGCGGTATAGATAAGCGAATAAAGAAAGATCTTTTTCCTCTTTTGTCCATTCTCCTTTTATCTGACATGTAACCAAAAATAGGATCGTTAATGGCGTTCCATATGGCGAAGATGATCATTACTGTTCCATACTTGATAGGATTCATGTGGATAATGTCAACATAAAAACCAAATAGGGCACCCATGAAAATAACACCGAACACATCCGAACCAGATTTGGTGATACCAATATAGATTCGCTGTCGAATAGAAACACGTTGATTGTTTTCTAATAATTCTCCAGTTTGTTCAGGCTCTATGTTGCTCATATCTGCATCTATCAATATTATCGACAATTTCTTTATCAATTTTGCTTAAGAATGAATAGAAAAAAGAGAAAAGGAAAGATTTCCTTGTTAGATTGAATATAAAATTAGTACTAAAAGGGTGCCAACAAAGAGCAATGTCAACATCAGCAAACAAGCCATTTCTTACTATGTATGTTTTACCAGATTCACTTTCCTCTATGCCTTCTAAAGTGGTATCTTTTCTGGAAAGACTTCTGTATTTGTGAGTCTTCTTTTGATCTTAATATAGACATTTGGTAGTACGAGAACAAGCACGAATACAGTTAGCATTACAATATACCCACTTAATTGTTTAACATCAAATTCTTCGACATAAAATGCGGTAGAATAGTAACCAGTAGTAGACATGATTGCTTTTACTTCACTATTTTCAATATCACAAATCGGGTTGTACGAAGGATCATCATGGATCCTAGATTGTTTTGCTTCTTGCCAAGTATTATCTTGATAATTAAATTCAATCTCTGAAATTTGAAGACTCCTTCCTGAATCACCATAAATTACATGCAGCGTATCATTGCATACTAAGAGTTCATAATAACTATTATGATTTATGTTGACGGTTTCAAAATACTCCCACATACTGTTATTGTAAATAGCTAATCCTACGTTGTTTACATCATCATAGGCATACCTATAGAGAATTGTGGGTTTATCATTCCAAAGAGTGCAGTCCCGAAATATTTTTCTTTCTGAAAA
>DAOVRE010000207.1 GCA_030628305.1 Candidatus Heimdallarchaeota archaeon
AAATATGAGATGATAGAAGCATATTTCAAAGGAGGCAAAGTGTTACATAAACTCTCTCCGCCTCCACAGAAGGGCTTGTTAAACAAGAAAGTTTCTTGCTCAATTAACTGGGAGACACGCTATAAGCAAATGAAGATGCATACAGCTATTCATGTTTTATCTGGAATATTATTCAAAAAATATGGTTCTACAGTCACTGGCGGGAATGTAACTCCTGACAAAAGTAGAGTGGATTTTGAAATCGATCATTTAAGACAAGAAAGAGTAGAGGAAATTGTACTAGAAATTAATAAGATTATAGCTGGAGATCACCCTGTTTCTGTTTCTTATATGAAGCGAGAAGAAGCTCTGAAAATTCCTGATCTGATTAGAACAAAAGTGAATCTGATTCCAGAGAGTGTTAAAATACTCAGAATTGTTGAAATAAAAGAAGTAGATATGCAAGCAGACGGTGGAGTACACGTCGCTAATACAGATGAAATTGGTGAGTTTGTTTCACTTAAATCAGAAAATAGGGGAAAGAATAACAAAAGGCTATATTTCACTGTAAAACCCTAATACTTCTTAATAGAAAGGGGATTAACCAAAATCTTTTAAAATGTGTGATATTGAACGATAAAACGAGAATATTAATAGGAAATTGGGATATATATGAAAAAAGTTAAACTGTTCGCAATAACATCAATTCTAACCTTCACATTTCTTGTATTTGCTAATTCTTCACTTGGAAGTGCAATGTATCAACAAGCCTCCAATACCACAAGTACAACCGAGGATGATTTTTTCGAATCTATTGTTGCTCCTGAAACATTCAACACAACATTCCTTAACAATGTTACTTATGGTCCAAGTGTAAAAAAGGATGTTAATTTAAAATGGAAAGTAGGAAGTTATGAAAAAACTGATAATTTTCATGTAGCAGAAGGAGACAAAAACTTAAAAAATGGAGATCAAATAATCCTTCAAATTGGTTCAGATCCATATTTACAGTTACCTAATGTTGATGCATGGTGTCAAATATATATTAACGACGTAATGGCTCGTTATCCTAATCTCAATACTCGAATTTATGCTGTGTTTAAATATATTTTACCAATAACCCTGAATCTCTCTGAACATGGTATTAATTATACTACTTATTTCTCCTACCTTGAAAATTCTGTTGCAGTTGACCAATCTTACTGGACATTTGAAGAAGATAAAGTTACTTACAATTATACATCTATAACTGAAATAAATAATGTGACAGATATCTCTATGATTTATAACAGAGAAACAGGGATAATGGACAAAATGTTCTATTCAGCAAGTTTCACAAATGCAACAGGTCACTTTGCTGGAGTAAACTTTACATTAACTAGACTGCATGGTTGGGGATTACCTTATAACGTAACCACATTAGTTGTCTGGATACCGATATTTGTTTTACTAGTTGGACTAATTGTTGCTATAAGATTGCATGCATTCCAAAGATTTAAACTATATCTTGAAGCAAGAAAAATTGTAAAAAGAGGAGAATAAACTCTCTCTTTACTCTTCATTTTATAATCTATGTTATTTCATGTCCATTTCTTGTATTTTTCAACAAAAACGAAAACATTAAAAGTAAAAAAGACAGTTTTTTTACTCCAAAAGAAAATTACATGATAAACTACCATAGTTAGTTTTTACTGGAAAGGGATAATTATGCCTAATTTAAAAATCCAAAAAATTGATGTTAATATAGAACGTTCTTTAGTATTTGTTAATGCTAAGACGTTAGATAAATATAAAATACAACCTTCTGCTAATGTTAAAATTAAAAGCGAAAATTCTGAAGTTATGAGTGAAGTAATTTCTACAGATACTCTTGTTGAACCTGGTTTTATAGGTCTCTCTGAAGAACTTATTACAAAATTAAGGAGTAAAGTAAATAAGAAAGTCAACGTTTTTGCTAGAAAAAGACCAGCATCACTTGAATATGTTAAAAATAAACAAGCTGGGAAAATTTGGACTGAAAGCAATATTCGATCAATTGTCAGTGATATCTGTGTTGGTCAATATACCGACTTAGAACTCGCCATGTTCACACTTGCGCAATATTACAAAGGACTAGATATGAATGAAATCCAATTTTTAACCCAATCTATGGCTGAATTTGGAACAACTATAGATTTTGACGAACCAGTGTATGACAAACACTCAATTGGGGGAATTCCTGGAAATAAAGTTTCGCTAATAATCGTTCCAACTGTTGCAGCTGCTGGACTATTAATTCCAAAAACTAGCTCACGCGCAATCACATCTCCAAGCGGAACAGCTGATACAATGGAAGTTCTATGTAATGTGAATTTTTCATCCGATGAGATTCTAGAACTAGCTCCTAAGGTACGGGGAATGCTTGTTTGGGGTGGTACTTTAGATTTGTCACCTCTAGATGAAATTGTAATTCATAAGGTTGAACAACCTCTTGGTATTGATCCTCATAGTCAAATGTTAGCAAGCATCTTCAGTAAGAAAGTTTCTACTGGAGTTGATCATCTTGTATTAGATATTCCTACTGGAACTGGGTCAAAAATGCCAACAAGAGAATCAGCTATTCAGTATGCGCAAGAATCTACTGAATTGGGAAGAAGACTCGGAATACATATAGAAGCTGCTTTAAGTTACGGTGAACAACCACTTGGAAAAGCTATCGGACCTGCTTTGGAAGCTAGAGAAGCATTAGATGTTCTTCTTGGCAATGGTCCAACAAGTGTACTCGAGAAAAGTAATGAACTTTCTGGGATTCTTTTTGAAATGGCAGGTTTAGCTACCGCAGGTCAAGGAGCAGCTTTAGCTGCTGACTTTATTAAAAAAGGTAAAGCAAAAGCGAAAATGGAAGAAATTCTAGCAGTTCAAGGAGGAAACCCCAATATCAAGCCAGAAGAAGTTGAAGTTGGAGAATATACCGTAGAAGTTCTAGCTCCAAAAGATGGCTATATTGTAAGATTGTCTAATGTTGCTGTTAAGAAAGTAGCTTATGCAGCGGGAACTCCAAGCCACAAAAAAGCTGGTGTCTATCTTCATAAGAAAAGTGGAGATTTCTGCAAGAAGGATGATAAGTTAATGACTATATATTCTGATAGTGAAGGAAGACTTACTGAAGCATTAAACCTTGCAACAAATCTGTCTCCATACGTATTAGAAGGTATGATTTTGAAGAGAATATCTTCTGGACCTAGAGTATAGATTTTAGTCCTCTAAATCTTCTTTTTTCTCCTTTTTCAAAACCATTCTATGCATGTAGAGCGATTGATCAAAAAAGGTAATATTAAAACCGACTTTTTGCCAGAAAGTAGTAACAAAGGGGGAACAACATAACTGAACTGTATCGCTATCGATTACATCTCGAATAAGAATTTCTGCACTCATTTGTCCAATCCCTTTTCTTCTCAAGTCTTCTCGAACTTCAAACACATAAACGATGGGGCAGCCTACAGACATAAAGAGGCTCTCTGAATTTGGATCATCAGGAATTATAGCTGTAACTGCAACTATTTCCTCGTTTTGAAAGAATCCATAACATTTGATTTCTTCATCAAAAAACATTCGATAGGATGTGAAAAACGGAAAAGCATGAGCTGGGACATCATCAAAATCAATCAGATGAACCTTTATTTCATCGCTTTTCGTTTCACTATTGTTCATGAGATTGTTTATCATAGGAATTTTGTTTTAAAAAAATTTGCCATTGTGCAAATATTACAAAGGTTATCTAATTGTATATTAATTCAAGCGGAAGATTTTTTATTACAAGCATCATTTATTTTTGTTAAAGGGATATCTATGTCTGGATTTGGTAACGTCGAGAATGCAATGTTTGGGAAATCCATTTTTAAAAGTGAATCTACTCTTTATCCTGAGTATGTACCAATAGAATTACCTACTAGAGAAGAAGAAATAGAAAGATTAGTTAGAAACTTCAGATCCTTGCTAGGGCAAGAAGGTTCTTTCTCAGTAAATGTTGCTGTTGTAGGAGACGCAGGAATGGGGAAAACTGCTTTGTGTAAATATACTATGAAACGATTCGAAGAAGCAGCTAATAATAGAAATATCAATGTAAAATTTCTTTATTATAATTGCCATTCATTTCGAAGTAAAACAGCTATTCTAAGAAACATT
>DAOVRE010000104.1 GCA_030628305.1 Candidatus Heimdallarchaeota archaeon
ATGAGCCCTTTGTTTCCAGGTTCTCTCCTCATGTTCTACGGGAGTTTCTCCTTCTTTCTCATCATGAATTGCTTTACAAAACAAGACCGGACCTAAACTTTTGAATCTAACCTTCAATTTTTTAGTAACTATACTAGACATAAGAAATTCCCCTTTCCCGCCCGAAGGCGGTAATTAAATTCAATTTAACTAAACTAAATCTAATACAACTGAACATAACATAACTCAATCTAACCTAACGAAACATAATTTAACTCAACTGAACTTAACACATCTGTTGCCCAAGGGCAAGATCAGTTTATTACTCCCGCCCGAAGGCGGTAATGGAACTCAACTCAACTTAACATAATCGAACTTAACTCAATGCAACAAAACATAACTTAACTTAACCTAATGAATAAAAAGCATTTTTCAACAACCTTCTAAACTTCTTATGCTCTCGATTTTTCAAAACTTGGTTCATCAAAGGTAGAAAATAAACATTATTTTCATCACAAATTGACTTCTTTTTCCTATCCCTTATTACTTGTTGCTTATCAGTAATATGCTGAAATCCCCCAGGCTCAATTACACAAATCAGTCTACTGTGACGAAATACACCAATATCAGCATGAGCCCAAGGGTGTCTCCAAAATCCTTTATATTTCTTAGGCTCTGGAAAAAGCTCTTTCAATGATTTCTTCACCTCGAAAGAGAGTCTTGGAAAACCATTCCTCAGCCAACAAACAAAATCTTCAATTATCTTATCATCGGAATACATGGTTTTGCTTCTTTCTATGGTTTTTCACCTCTGTTTTTTAAGCTCCCATATATAATAATTATACATTATTCATGATGAAATACTGGAAAAATTCTTGTTTCTTCTAACTTTTGTAGTACCTGAGATTCTTCACATCTCGCTTCGCAATATTCTCCTGCTTGATTGTAAAATTCTCACTAAGAGAATGTATAGATTTCGAGTTTTTGTTTCTTGAATTGCCCTTTGGAAATTGAACTATAAGCATAGTTGGCAAATCAGTAACAATTGTAACTCTATCGTAGATAGCATTTTTTGTTCTAATCATCGCGAATTCATGCCCCGCTTTTTTCATTTCCTGTTCCCATGCTTCTACCATTCTCTTTTCTGTTGTTTTCATTTTAATTTCCTTTCAATCATATAAATCAACATATCCTAATCGCACAATTTCACAAATGATATTCCAGAATTCTTCCGTGATTTGCAGGCCAGATGCTCCACCTTCAATATGTCCAGCTTTTCTCCATTTATTTAATATCTGACGTTCTTCAGAATTGATATGTCGAATATCAATTTTCTGGCTATTTACCATTACATATTGAATATATGGCATAAGACGCAATTCTTTTTGGTTAATTTCATAACCTAAAAGTTCTTCTGATTTACCTGTTATCCGCTGTGTTAATTGTCCTCTTTTTTGCATTTTTCTTCCTTTCAATATATATATATATTATCGCAAAATTTTCTGTTTCAGTATTCTATTAATAAATCCTTGCCTCAACTTTTCTCTTGTTTCCTCTGAAAGCTCCCTCTTGGGCAGGTACTTTACTCTTCCGCTTTTGAATTCCTTTTTGAGTATTTTAGCAGCTTCCTCTCCGACTACATGGTTGACAAGTTCTAAAAGTGTTCGAGCAAAAAATCTCCCGTGATTGCTTCCAGTACCAGGCTTCCTAACTATATGAGCAACTTCATGAAGAACTGTTAACATATTTCGCCAGGACTTTGAGAATCGAATGGTGCTACTTCCACGATGAGTATCTGCACCGTATCCTCTCTTACTTTTTACTATAATAAGTGGTTGATAACCAAAGCGTTTTCTAAACCAGATTGATACTATAAGGCTATCAACAAATTCTTGAATTTTACGCAGTGAAGAAAAATCTTCGCATAAGGAGTTGCAGGAACACCGTGCAAAAAATTGGGCGTCATACAGTTTTTGTCTTTGTGAATCCCTCTCACAGAAGGAATTAGGACTGTTTCTCCACCTCTCTGCTGGAAGCTCATACCATTCTGGATATTTTTGGCTCATAAGGCTTCTCCGATTCTGATTGGTATAGTTTGATAACCTTTTGAATTCTTATTCTGTTAACTACTCTTGTTACTTTTACTTGTTGTGGTTTCATTCTAATCCTGTTTGATATCAAACTTCTTCATTAGTTTACTGAAATGGAGGAGTATAGTTTGATAACTGTTCATACCATCTTTTATAAAATTGTAAAGTGCGGTCCATCCAAACTGCTTAGCAGCATACTTGACAGCAGTATAGTTGAACATATTGCAAACACCTGATTTTCTTATATTCTCATACTGTTGTATAATCTCTCTTTGGGTGGCATCATCTAGCTTCATGATATCTTGGTTGTCTATCTTTTTTTGTGCTCGGTATTTTGCAACTAAGCCTGTATATTTAGGCCTTTGTTTACTCATTTTGATTCTCCTAAATTCTGGTTTGTCCTCATTTTCTGTTTCCTTATATATAAAGTATAATATATTTTTGAAGAAAAACAAATTAAAAATCATGATTTTTAAAAAATTTGTCTATTTTCTTATCTTATCTCTAATACTATTTCGTAATTCTGTCTCTCTTTCATAGGATATTCCAAGATTTTTCCTTGTAGCTTTCCTTCTCCCTCCTCGGGATTTGTGGACAAGAGATAACATAGCATCAACATATTCTAACTCTTCATCACTAAAGCTCTCAATAATGAAGAATACCTGTACTATTTCTGAGGTATCTGGAACTACATTTCTTTCCTTCTTAGAATTTATCTCCCCTGAAAACTTACTACCCCGAAGATTATTCCAAGAAGAAGGATCATCCATTTCCTTACTACGATAAGTTTGTTTAACTAAATTTGTAAGATGGTTTCTAAGGCATGTTGTTAGAAATGTTTGGAAAGAAGCACCCCTACCTTCTACGAATTCTCTTTCTGCATAGAGAAAAGCCAATACTCCTTCTTGGATCAAATCATCTAGACTATATTTTGCTGGTTTCATGATTTTTCTTAGAGCAACTTGAGCATGTCTCTTAATCAGGTCGGTATGCTTGTCCAATTTCTCGTTTATATCCATTATTATTCCTTTTGTATATGTTACTTTTTTTGGATGATTCCAAATTTATCTGTTTGAGTGTTCCAATCTTCATAAAGTTCCATAGGAGTTTGTTCAACTTCAATCTCAAAGATTTCAGGAGGCTTTCTCATAATAGGAGAAAAAAGTACTCGAGTGTAATCAAAGCCTCCATCAATACTCACCGTTTTACAAGAGCAAGAATGAAAATCATGTAGTGCTCTGCTGAATATTGTTTCTTTGCACTTCGGGCATTTAATAGCTTTTACTGTTGTCATACTTTATCCCCTTTTCTTTTTTATTTGTTTTTTCTTTGTGCGTTTCTTTGTGCGTTTCTTCTTGTACAATCGGATTTTATAAATTTCATGACTTATCTCCCATCTAAAAGATTCTCTAAAAGTTGTTTTATTTGTCTGTTTATGAGTTTTTCAATTTCTTTTTGTTGAGTTTCCCAACTATAATCGTGATTACCTTGAGTGTACCATCGGTCAAAGCTCTTCCATAATCGTTTCCAATTTATTTTCATAAGTTATTTTCCTTTAATTTACAGTTTTTATTATACAAAATGAGCAAGTCCTTCCTCAAATTCATCTACCATCCAATTTAGTTTTCTCAATGTTGTAACTTCTTCTTCTGTAATACCTGCTAAGAGCAGGTCATCAATACTACTTGAGTAAACTATATCATGTCCAACTGCTTCAATGCCTTCTTTTGGCACATATTTTGTAATAATTTTTAGACCCGCAAATATTTTACAGCCAACAAATTCACGTTCAGTTTTGGTAATTTCCATTAACTTAATAAATCTTTCTCTTGTCATTTTGCTTCTCCGCATACTAATTTTTTTAATCTTTTTGGTTTATCATCAAAGATAGCTCCTTGGTGACACTCTAAAAGAATGTTATCTCCGATAATAGCAGGTTTTTGATAACCAAAAACCTTAACTAATTTACGAATAGTTTGGACTAAAGGTTTATGTATTTGAGATAACGCTACTTTTTTCATCTCAGGTGTTTGCCAATCACAAATTTTTATGTGACGAGAACCTATGAAATTAAGTGCTCTGTTAAAAACAATGCACCAAGTAGGTACACCAAATTTTAGAGCGTCAGACAAAAGCTTCCATTTTCTAGTTGCATCTACTATTGTTATTTGACCTCCTTTTTAGTAGATGTAGTACGACTTTAATTGGCATCGCATCTATCCTAAAATAACCATAGGAAGCATGATGTCCATAACAACTTTGAAAGTAACAAATGTTATCGTATGGAGGATACGCGAAGCCGTTCATCATATTTGCCAATCGCAACATTTTAATTCCTATTTATGTTTCTTATATGTTTTGTAGCCGGCACGAGGATCTTTAGCTAGACCTTTGTACATTTTTGATCGTGCTCTTAATTTTTCATATCTTTCTTGTTTATTCTTTTTCTTCGCTCCCATTTTTGTCTCCTTCTAACTTGTCTCTTACTTCAACAGGTTCAGGTAACTCGGTAACACCGGTATCTTCGTTAATTGTATTACACAATTGAACAAATTTTTCTCTAATGATAGCATTATCACGTAAGTAATAATGAGTTGCTCTCGCGTCATAGAGTGATACCCCAAGTTGAAGTTCTGGTAAATCATGCTTAAACAGATTCAAGGATACGTCCATTGAACGATAAGAATCTGCTTCACATAAAAACTGTTCTACTACATCAGCATTATCAAATAGAAATTGAGCAATTCGTTTGATTCTTGTAATCATTTTATTCTCCTCAGTTTTTGAAAATTAACTATCCCATATTCTTGTTATACACAGTTTGAAATCTTAAATTTTCAATTTCTGTTTTGGAAAACATACTCTCCATTGTATTAGGACATATTTTAGGTACTATTATACATGCAGCAGTAGTTAAAGATAGGATAGCAACGATGAGAGCTGTTTTTTCATTCATTTTTCATTCTCCTAACCATATTTTTTGTTTCGAACTTGTTTGAGTTCATCAAGTTGTACTTTATTAAGCTTAACAACATAAATAGCACTTGTTACAGTTTCAATAATATCCCATCCTTTTGTAATTGGGAAAGGACAGAAAGAAAGATTTTCACGATGTTCCCATAAAAAATGATTTAATCCACTTGATGTCCAGCAGCTATCGTGATAGACTAAGCAGTTCCATTCCCCTTTCTTTTCTCGGTATTCCTTCCCTCTTCGAGTGTAAATAGCAACGTAATTACAAGGAGCGTGTATTAACATTTGTATCCTATCTCTTTCAAGCTTGAAATTTATCAGTAATGCTTTTCTCTCAGAAGGCTTACCATCTGAGCCAATCTTCCCTTGGAATTTACCTACTCGTTTAAGAAATAAATCGGCAATAATATTTTCAACCATATACATGAAATTAATCATTCTCTAACTCCTCTATATCTGTTTCTTCTCAGATATTTTGCTTTAGCTTCTTCAGCTCCTTGAATAGTCTTCCACTTTTGTACACCATCAACTTCAACATTTTTACCGTTCACAAATAGATAAAAATGAGGACAAAGAGGCCAATTGGTAATTTTAATTGCGTCTTCTCCCAATGTAGGAAATACGAAATCTTTGTTCACACAAGTCTCAAATATTTCCTCGTCTACACCGCTATGGTCATCCCTTAAATGAACAGTTCTACATCCTCCCTTTGAATTTACATATACAGAACCTTCTTCTACAAATATATTTATTGTAGTTTTAGTAGCTTCTTGTTCTATGTAGTTAACTGCTTCTGGCATAGGTATTTGTTTTCTACCTTCTCTTTCTATTTTCATATTAAGAAGATATTTATAAACGTCGGCTCGAGTTGTCCGACAATGACCTTCTTTATAATCAGGTGAATCTTTGATGTCTAACCAAATTTGAGCTATGTCACGAGCTATATAAAAAAGATAAGCATCCAGTTGTTCTTCAGTTTCTATCGATCCCCACCAACCAGAAATTATTTCATTATTTTGGTTTATCCAACCTATTCTATGAAATGTAAATCTTGTTTTAGTTTTCTGTTTCATCCTCATCCTCCTCTGTTTCATCATCATCCTCATTAAGAAAAGTGACTAAAGCTCTTAATCTTGCTGCTTCTTCTTCAGCATCTATATCTGCATAATTATTGAGAAGCCCCATAGTTTTA
>DAOVRE010000017.1 GCA_030628305.1 Candidatus Heimdallarchaeota archaeon
AGTTTTTCCGATTCAGAATCATATGCCATTTCAGATCCGGTTTTTTGATAAGGTACTGATTCTGGACTCATTATTGTCCATGTATTATTATTTAAGTCATAAGCCCACGTATCTGTTTTCCAACTCACATAAGTAGCATCTGTTTGACCTCCATACATTATCATCCTATCATTAACAGAATCATAAACCATGGAGTGACTTTGTCTTTTTTGTGGATATGCTGCAGAAACTTTTACAGTAGTATTAGTAGCAATGAGTAGCAAAGTGATAACAAAAATAGCTGGAATAAAAACCTTTTTTCTCAATATTTTTTTCATTTTCATTTTTTTCACCTTTTCTATTCAATTCATCATTTCACTTGTTGTGTGAATAATAACAACTGTAAACTACATCAAGTATCGGTGAAATTTTTTCAGCAACGATTTTAGAACGATTCAATTTGATGCTATGCACTAGTCCCATAGTGATCCTCAGGGCTACATCAAACAAAAACCTCAAAGCGAACCGTAAGCACCTTTGCAAGAAGCTGTGGGCGGTGTAGGAGGGTAAATGGCGTCCCCATGATGTGCTCAGGCACTTCTAAAGAATTTGTACAAAATTCATGTCATAGGTTCAGAGAAAGAATACCTTTCAAAGGGTCTTCAAAGGTTAGAAGAAGGGTTAGAAGAATTCGTAAATGCTTAAATCTTCATCTTCGAAGGCATCTTTGATTATTTTTATCTTTTTTTCTTGATATTCGAATTTGACGTTTAGTTCTCTTCTGGGTAAGTAATCTAATTCCCAATCTATCATCTCATCTATAGATTTGAAGCCTAGATAGGTTAAAACCTTGTCTTTGGGTATTTCCTCCCCAAATTCAGTTATCAACTCAGAGATTATAGTATATTTCTTTAAAGCTTCTTCTTTCTCTTTTCTAGCTATATTCTGTAATGCTTCCCATGCGCCGTTATTTGGTGTTTGGTTATTACTCAAGCTTCCACTCTCAATGTTTGATTATGAAATCTAATTATGAATTAAACGTCTCCATATATATATATTGTCGGTAGAAGATTTAAAAGGAAGATTGGAAAAGTCTTGTTTACTATTAATTTCTATCAATAAAATGTACTTGGTTCATTAAATAGTGTAAAATTCCAATTTTTCTAGATTAATGAAGCCAAAAGTAACAAGTGTACTCATTACAGATAAGAAAAATGGAAAAGCTTGCACTTGTATCATCTCTTTCTTTACCTCGTTATAAATTTCCTTTATTGTTTTTTGTTCATTTGCCAAACAAGCAGTCAGAATGCGTTTGTGGATTCTATAAGCCATATTTGATAATTCATAGAAAATTTCATTTTTGTGTTTTTCAAAGATCTCAATATGTGATTGATTTGTGTGGGGTATAGCAATTGTTGAATTTAGAAGTAAATCTAATTCTAACATCTCTTTATCCTTGGGTTTTTCAGATATTATCTGATCTAGATATGTTCCAATATACTTGAGTAGATCTTCATCTAGAAGAACTAATGTTTCTAAGGAATTTGCCAAACTTGTTAACCAGATCTTTACTTGTTCTGATTCCAAATCACCTGATATATTTGCTTCAATTTCAATAAACTCCAACTCTGAAAATGATTCTACTTTTTCCCCTTCTTTTGAGCCTTCTATTAGATAGTCGGTTTGACGGAATTTGTCCTTGATTCTTAAGGATTTCAAATTGTATGAACCAAAATCATTTGTAGATTTTATTGGATATTGAACAAAACTTGATGCTTTAGGAACAGGGATAGCAAATCCTTCCAGTTCTTTGATCTCTGCTTCTTCTGTGTTCTTTGATGCTTGAATGGTTACTTGTGATCTGACATTATAATGAGAATCAACGTATAATTTTATTGCATGTAGGTGATCGTCATTACAGTAATGTACATCGATATATTCTTGATATCCAGTTTCTGCTAATTGATCGCTCTGTAAAGCTGGTGAAACGAATAAAATTCGTCCCTTACCGCAGTTATTGCAGAGATACTCCACTTTTTGTCTGATATCAGATTTGAAACTCAAGACGTCCCCTACAGAGCTTGTAATTATATGTTGTCTTGGTGGAATTTATCTGTTTGCTATCTCCTAGTCAAAGTATCCGCTATAAAGTAATCTAGTAGAAGCTCTTGAAATTGCCTTAAATTTCATATTAGAATTTCAAACTGCAACATAAATGATGAAATAGTGACAAGCTGCTCCTATTATGATTAATACGTGAAAAATATCATGAAAAACAAAGACTCCGGGAAAAGGCTTTTGTTTGTTTATCGCAAAGAAAATTGCTCCAATTGTGTAAGACAAACCTCCAATAAATAATACAATGAATGATGACAATGGAACAAGCAAGAACAGCTGTTTTATTTGAACTATAATCATCCACCCCAGAATTAGGTATATTATTGCATTTGGCCAACGGGGTAGTCTGACAGTAATTACTTTTAGAATTGTTCCTAATAATACAAAGCCCCATTGTAAACCTATGATAATCCATTTCCATGGAGATTCTAGGTAGATATAAACAAGAGGTGTATATGTTCCTGCTATCATATAAAATATAGCAACATGATCCATCTTTCTCCAAAATGATTGTTCGTTTTCCTCTTTTTTGAAGGTATGAAAGAGGGCACTAGCTGCAAACATAAAACATAAAACAAAGCAATAAATCACAATTACTACTAAATTTTCTGATGAAGCAATAGTTTTCAGTAATAGAAAAATAACACCTATTATTGCAACAAAAAAAGCTATTGTATGAGAGTATGCTGAGAAATATTCTTCTTTTAGAGGAGTAGGTAGTTGAGTCATTTTTCTGAAATAAGTAAGGTTGTTTATATTTCTATCTTTGAAACGTTAACTAAAATCATTTGATTAATTTTCTTCTTCGTCATCTTGTTCGATATCGTCAAGTGGACTGCCTAGATCCTTTAGTCTTTCCTTATAATCAAAGTCCTCATAATTCATCATGCGATCTTCTCTTTGTTTTGCCATATGAGCTTCTATCTTATCCAACTTGTCAAAATTGGATCTCTTCTTTTCCACTCTTGTCTTCTCAACATTAGATTCTTCAGCTCTAGCTTTGAAATCGAATCTAAATTTCAGATATTCTCTTATATTCATATTTGATTCTTTTACTTTGAAGCTAAGTACAAGATATATCAAGAAAATTGCTAGTGTTAGAGTTAGACCTATCATCAATCCTTGAAAAACTGGATATGAAATACCATCATCTAATGTGTTTCCAATTGATGTTAGCGCAAAGTAAGAAAACATTGCTGATAATATGGGTAAGATTACAAACATGAAAAGGATATCAGTTATTGCTGTGAGTATAGCAAAACCACTTCCAACAAGGAATAGCACGATATAATTTATAATCAAATAAGTCACAAATATTGCAATGATTATCCAAGAATAAGTAATTAAAACAGCATCTTCAGTTACAAAGGAATAAGTTACGAATACTATGAGAAAAATAGCTATCACAAGTTGCTGTAAATATTTCTCCTTCTTTGTTGAAAGAATTCTTCTACTCTTTTGCCCTACATCTAATGCAGTACGACTTTTTTCTTCTATTTCTTTTCTTTCTTTCTTTGAAAGAACAACACCACAATTTGTGCACAATCCCAGTATCTTATCTGTTCTTTCATTGCAATGAGGGCAGATGATGTATTGATCAAATAATTCCTTTTTCTCAATTTTCTTAACAGTTATATGCTGCTTTGTTTTCTTCTTAGCTACCACAGAAGGAACAGTCCTTGTTCTTTCCTGTAATTGAGCAATCTTAACTTGTGTTTGAACATGTTCTTTGGTTGTTGATAATTTAACGTGTTCCTTTCTATCTCTCACGAAAAGAGAACTTTTTGCAGAATATGGTTTAATACCTTTGCTAAGAATAAATTTCTGGATTCTTGTGAAATCTATTGTTAATTTAACAGCTACAATTATTATCAATATGGACTCAACTATTCCATTTAGAGCAAATAAGAAATAACTAAAAACAACATCATCCGCCCAGTTAGCAATAGTGGCTAATGATGCTACAATGATAGAAAAATAACCGAAAATAACGTAAAATCCACTGCCTATTTTAATACCAAATAATAACTTAATTCGAGTGAGAAGTTTGTTAAGCTTGATGAAACCTATAACTCTTCCAAATATTATGAAAAAACCTGCGATTATTGCAGTGACAAACCATCCATACATAACTAGATTAACAGCTACAGAAGCACCATAAACCAATAACCACATAGCTGTCTCTTTACCTTCTTTTGTGACATGATCAACAAAATAGATGTCTGTTATCTCTCGTAATGAAATTGCTAGCGGGATCAAACCAATGGTCACTAAACCGAAAATTAAGAACCCAATGAGTTCTATCCTATAGGACCACCCGATAAAATATTTATCTACGAAATTTAATATCCCTCCAGCTATTAGGATTATTGCACTCAAGTAAATTAATCTAGTATACTTCTTTATTGGATATTTCAAGTTATTCTCGTTTTGCATCTATCTCACTATGGAAATTCTTTAAACACTTATAATGTTAACAATACTTACTTCCGAGCAATAAAATCTATTAATAATCTTAGTGTTTGCGAGAAAAATCATTTTATTTACTATTTCATTTGTTTTTTGCTATCTATCATGTCGTTTAATGGTTTAGCATTATCAAATATTTTATATTAACAGTACGATAATTGCTAAACATATTTGAATGAACAATGGAGGTATTACTTCGTTCTTCAGCGGTGATAAAAAATTCGAAATAATTGAAAGCATGTTGTGCGTTGGTGATTATCAACAAGCATTGTCCTTAACGGGGGCGAAGCTAGATGAAGCAGAATTTTCCCAGATTGTCGATGAAATCTTTGAACAAAAATCAATTTTTTAACAATTGCAAACTTGAAAAAGCATCGAAAAGTTATTATTTTTCCTATTTGTATAGTTAGATTCAGTTAGTGTTACAATCTTCAGCTGAAGAGAACATTATTGAGGTAAAGCTTATGTTTGGAAGTTACATGAAGGGATTAGAGAAGATTGAAGATCTTATGAACAAAGGAGATTTGGAGAACGCGATGTTCGAATTGAACAATCTCGAAAAAGGAATCGAATTAAACGAGGATGAAAAATTGGCCTGTATGCTTCTCAACAGTCACATTTTGAATAAAAATGGTAATTTTGACAAGAGTTTCATGCTTTCAAAAGTAGCTTTTAGAAAGAGTATGGAACTAAATAGTCCTTTGCTAGTCGTTGATTCAACAATTACATTTATAGAATCTGTAAAAGGGTTAGGTCTGTTAATAGAGTCTTCCGCAAAGGAGAAAAAAGAATTTCTTCAAATGGTAAGAAAAAGTGAAGATATTCTAAAGACCATTAAGGTAATAAAGAAAACGGAAAGAAACTTAAGAAATTCCAAGTTAAAAGAGCTAAAAGTAATTTTAAGTCCAGCAAAAGCTAAAATGCCAGTCAAAGTAGCTATGAAAGTAGTTAAAACGAGCACACCTGTAGATAAAGTGAAAGGGGTAGGACAAAAGGCTCAATCTCTTATTGAAGCAGGAATAAAAACCGCTGAAGATTTGGCAACTACTTCTCCTAAGGATCTAGTTAAGATCAAAGGTATTGGTGCAGCAACTGCTCCCAAATTAATTGAGAACGCTAAGCTTCTACTGAAATTATAGTTGTGCATGAAATTTTCATGCGAATATTTAACAATTAGAAAATTTCCTCTGTTCTTGAATTACTACTTATCATAAGGGATAGATAACATGACTTCAGACAAAATCTTCATTGTACCACACACTCACTGGGATAGAGAATGGTATTTACCTTTTCAAACATTCAGATATAAATTAATCGAGTTAATTGATAATCTTCTTGAGATTATGGAAGATCAAGATTATTATTTTATGCTTGATGGACAGACTATTGTCCTTGAAGATTATTTAGAAATAAGACCTGAGAAACAAGAAGTTCTACTTGAGCTGATTCGCAAAGGACGAATAGCAGTTGGTCCATGGTATCTTCTTCCTGATGAATGGTTAGTGGGTGGAGAGAGTATAATTCGTAATCTTGAAACAAGTTTTGATTTAGCTCAGAAATTTAACATACCCCTGATGGATATAGCTTATCTCCCAGATCAATTTGGACATTCTAGAGCTATTCCTCAAATCATTACAGATTTAACTGATTTCAAAGCAGCTGTTCTATGGAGGGGAGTAGGAAAAGAAGTTGTAACAGTTCCTTTTTACTGGAAGAGTCATTCAAAAGCTTCTTCTTCACTATTCTCAGTTTATATGCCACATGGCTATGGAAATGCTGCTGGATTGTCAGGCGATCCCTCAACTTTCAAAGAAGAATTAAAATCACATATTGATGAGCTGTTACAATTTTCCCCTGTTCCAGTGTATCTTCTAATGAATGGTACTGATCACCAACTCCCAAATCCTAGATTAATTAATACAATTAAATTCTATACTGAAGATGATAGATCTATTAAGTTAAGTTTACTTAACGATTTTGTTGAGGGTTTAATCGATGCAGTTAAACAGAATGATTACCTGCCCCAAGAACATAAAGGTGAATTCAGGTCCTCTGCTACAGCTCCTCTTCTTCAAGATACTTACTCGACACGTATTTGGATTAAGCAATGGAACCAGAAAATAGAGGATCTTCTAGTTAATTATGTAGAGCCCATAGCTGCAATTATGTGTTTAAATAAGTTTCATAAATATCCTGTGCAATTTATTAATTTAGCATGGAAATGGTTACTCAAAAACCATACTCATGATGGAATTTGCGGATGCAGTATTGATCAAGTTCATGAAGAAATGAAAACTCGTTTCTTTTGGGCTGAGAGTTTAGCTGAAGGATCTTTAGATAATGATTTGATATCTCTTAAAAATAATAACATAACAGAAAATAATAGTCAACTACTTGTTTTCAATCCAACGAATAGCGCTGATATTCCCTTACTGTGTAAATTTTCTGTCCCATCTAATATGCAAGTTCAAAGTATTTTATCAGAAGACAATATAGAATATGAAGTACAACCTTTTGAATTGGACGAAGATATTATTTTTGACCTAACAATGAGCCCAATTATGCTTCGTTCAGGATTGAAAATGTTACCTGGAAGGAAGTTGATTGATGATTATTTGAATGAAGCACACATTAGTGAGACTAGTGATTCAAGTGTTTGTGAAGTTCGATTGATTTTAGGTAAAGAACCCATAGGGGATTTTGATATTGCAGACTTGTTAAAACAAACAAGAGAATTGCTAGATAGTAAAAAATACAAAAAATACCACATTAGAGCGACAAGAGGTTCAAAACAGACCTATGGAGCTTTATTGCCTTTACAACCCTTCAGTCTTAATAGATTCCAAATTAAGCAGAGAAAAGAGATAGCTCTAGCTGATGAAGGTTTTGTTTTCAATAAAAATATTGTAGAAAATGAGTTCTTTGAGTTCAAATTTAAACGAGATGGTTCAGTTTCCTTATTTGATAAAAAACAAGATACTCTCTATGATAATATTCACTTTTTTGAAGATTTTGGAGATAGAGGAGACGAATATTCTTTTGGTCGTGTTTTACCTGAATTCGCAAAACCACTAAAAGTGAAAAGAAAAATTCTTTCCAATGGTCCATTAGTTTATAAGATAAAACAAACTATGTTTTTGAAACTTAAGAAAGCGTTAAATGATAAAAGAGATGGAAGAAAAGGAACCGTTCTATTACCAGTTACAACTTATTTTACCTTTCATAAAAACTCACCTAAAATTGAATTTAGAACAATATTGACTAACTATGCTAAAGATCATAGGCTTCGAATTTGTTTCGAAACACCATATTATAATCTCCACTCTCTATCTGCAACTCATTTCGGTGTTATTGAAAGAAAAACTGAACCGATAGGCGATGAAAGTTATGTTGAAGCTGCTTCTGGGATTCAAGCTCATAAAAGGTTTGTTCGGTTAGAAGACAATAAAGGAAACTCGTCACTTACTTTAATTAACAAAGGTTTACCAGAGATTGAGGTTGTAAAAGGTAAACGCCTAGCTTTAACCCTATTACGTTCAGTAGGACATTTGTCAAGATCCGATTTCCCAGAGAGACCTATTCATGCAGGACCATTCTTAGAAACTCCTGGTGCTCAAGAGTTAAACAAAGAATTTGAATATGAATATAGTATTGTTTTCCACTCAAAAGAAGATCCGATGTATATTTCATCAAATTACGGAGAAGTAGCTTCCCTTAAGCCAAAAAGTGTTGTAGTAGAAATAAACGAAAAGATTGGTGAGCTCATTCAACCAATAATTAGCGTTGATAATCCATGGATAAGAATATCCTCCTTAAGAAAGAAAGATGGAAAAATTCGAGTGACTTTGTACAATCTTGATGAAAATAAACAAAATACGACTTTAATACTAAATGGGAAATTAAAATTCATACAGCAAATGAAAATTGAATGTATTATAACAAAACAAAAACAACTTGCCACAAATCAGTTTGAAATGACCTTCAACCCTTTTGAGATAGTAATATTAGAATTTGAATAAAGCTGTTTCCTTTGAGAAAAGTTTATATCATTTCCACTTAACTTATCTTAATGGTTGAACAAGTTACTCTAGTACAAACAGAGACATCAGAGAAGAATCTTTCAGATTCAGTTATGGTTTCTCTAATAGGTTCTGGAATAGTTTTAGGTTACTTCATAGCCTGTTTTGCTGCATTAATATATGTATTGTGGCTGATTACAAATATCTATGAGCTATTGGTGGGCCTGTCAATCTTCTATGACTTAATACTATACTCATCAATCTGGATGGGATTGTTTTTTGCTATTGTTTTCTTAGCAATAAATATCTTTGCTATATTCTTAGTTATTTTTATCATAAGACTAATCATAAAAACTTTTAAGAATAAATCATAGTCTTGTTTAGTTGCCTTTCTATTTTTGTTTTTCTTTACGATAAAAGATAAATAATCCAAGACTAACTAGTACTGTTAAGAATATTCCGAATACAATTAACCATTTCCACCAGATGTAGCTGTTGGCCCAACATAAGCAAATTGCTGCAACGGAAAGAGTCATAAGAATAGCAATTGGCGCTGTCTTCTTTATCACTTCTCCTTCAATTCCAACTTGATCGATTACAGCTGCTGCATTCTGTATTTTAGCAGGAGATAGAACTGATGCAAGTCCTCCTCCAATCCCATTAGCTGTGCCAACTGCTAAAGCACTTATCCCTAAAGCAGCTGCAGTCTCTGCATGGAGGTTTGTAAACATTGCAATTGCTGAAGTTTCAGAACCACTAATAAAACCTGCAAATAATCCGATAAATGGAGCTATTAGAGGATACATGTTCCCAAAAACAGCTGCTGAGGTCAAAGCAAGTATATTTACCATATTGTTATTAGAAAACTTATACCAATTTTGTGAGATAATGCTTCCATCCATAATTATGTTTGAATACCTTGTTCCTGAATAAATTATGATGTAAGCTATTGCGAAGAAGATAGCTGCAGCATAAACAGGTCTGAATGATCTTTTAATCCAGACCTTCATTGTTTGCTTTCCTCTACCTAAGATTGGGATTGAGCAGATAGTTGCTATTAGAACCCAAAAATAAGCATGAGAGAATATTGCAGTGTTTATCGTAATTTCTCCAAGAGTAATTGCTAGGGGAAGTGAAGAATGTAGAAATGTGTATATTGGAGGGATAAGATTTGTTATCATAACAAAACCGATAAGGAAGAGCCAAGGTGATAAAGCTTTGATCAATGACATAGATTTATCTGTTTTTTTCTCTTCATCTGTGAGAACACTTGCATCTATGATTTTAATTTTCTTTATTAATGCAACAATAATCAAGCTCATTGCTGTAACTATTCCTGCAATTACTCCAGTTAGAAGAACTAAGACTTCAGCAAAAGAATTGCCTAATGGTAAGAGAGTTAAAAGATTAGTGCCTAAAGCAGTCATACCAGCTGTTAATCCGCCTATCAGTCCAAACAATAGCCCATCTTTACTAAATAGAAGTTTCTTTCCACCAGCTAACCATAACATACCCATTGCAATTCCTAAAGTAACCAATGGCATATAATATGAGAATGCTCGTCCTGATTCAACTAAAGTTATTCCCATGAAATCTGCAAAGACTGATGCAGGGACAGCTAGAAGTGCATAAGTACATAGAGGGTCATAACCTATAGCTGGTAGAGCTACAGAAGCAAAAGCAGAGTATCCCATAGCTGCTAATACGGGAGGTAACATAGTTATTGGAGTTGCTCCTATTGATACTAAAAAGGTTCCAAGAGCTAAATTAATGATCATGATTTGAAAGGCTTGATTCCCTCCACCAATTTTCTTAAAAGACACTACTAGTTTTGCTAAAGCTCCAGTTTTTTGCATATAAGTCATCATCAAAATAGAAGTCAATACCATTAAGGAAATGGGGAATGATTTTATTATCCCAGCTAGTGATACGATAAACGCTACTTTCCAATCTGTATTAAAATAGAAAATGCTTAGGAGTAGAACAATAACAAAGATTATGGTTCCAACCATGTCTGCTTTAAACTTAAAGAATATGAGTAGAACAATACCAATGAAGAAGGGTATTAGGATTAATAGTACATCTATTGCTAAACTCATTAGCAATAAGAATTTTGACGTGCATAAAAGATTTTTCTAATAAATAGAAAAAGAGATTCAATTGGGACTTGTGAATCTTTATATATATTATATTCAAAGTAGCCTCGAATTATAGATATTTGACTGGTGCAATTTATGAGTAAAGAAGAAAGATTGGCATTCTTTGAAGAACAAATTGAAGTAGAAAAGAAAATTGTCGAAACAGCTAATAGAATTGTGAAAGGAGTAAAAAACCCCTTAGTACGAGAGATGATACTGGCTGTTGCCTTAGATTCACAAAAACATGAAACAATGCTTTGTGCTCTTCGTGATAGATTAACTCTGCCCTCTCCAGCTATAGACGAGACTGTTGCTGATGAGATAGCTGAAGCAATTCAAGAACATATAGACTTGGAAGCAAAAGCATTAAGTCAATACAAAAATTTCCTTGATAACCTGTGTTGTTCTGATGATAAAGAAAAAATCGTTATTAAAGCAATTTATGAAGATGAACTCAGACATCATGAACTGCTTAGATGGATATTCAAAACTATAGTTGAAAAGGAAACTCTAATAGAAGAAGATGTTTGGGATGACATGTGGAAAGATGCTTTTACTCACGGTACTCCTGGTGGATAAAGTATCTTAAACATTAGTTCTTCTTATCTTATCTTTTATTTTTATAGGTATAAGTATTTAATTACATCTAAATAATATTAGTCATGAAAATCGTTGCTATCAATGGTAGCCATCGTGGCGCTAAAGGTTATACTCATTTCTTAATTGAGAAAATTTTTACTGGAGCAAAAGATAATGGCGCGATATGTGAATCTATTCCCCTTGCGAACTATAAAATTGAGAGGTGTTTAGGTTGCAAACATTGTCAAAGTAAAGATGGATTATTAAATTGTGTTTATAGCAAAAAGGATGATGTTGCAGCTATTTTTAAGAAGATTGAGGAAGCAGATCTTGTCATCTATGCATCTCCAGTTTATATTTTCAATATTTCAGGACTTCTAAAAATATTTTTTGAACGTTTTTATGGAACATGTAAAGCCCAGGATTTAAAACTAACTAAAAGTGGTCTATTATTTCACCATGTTAACAAAAAAATCAACTCAAAACCATTTGTAGCCTTAATCTGCTCAGATAATATCGAACCTAAAACTACCCAAACATCCATCATGTATTTCAAGAGATTTGCTGAATTTTTAGATGCACCAATAAGGGGTATGCTTACATGTCAAGGAGGTATTCTAGCGGGGCATGGCAAGAATAAAAAAAAGGAAAACCAGTTTCCAAGAATATTCTCTGTTTATAAAGCTCTTACACAAGCAGGGGTCGAACTAGCACTCCAAAGCAAGATTACCTCCACTACACAAAAAAAAGTAAACCAACAAATTATACCTATTCCACGATTTATTTTCAACTTGAAACCAATTAAGAAAATAATACTGAAAAAAGCTCAAGAAATGAGAACTGTTTAGAAAGTAACTAGTTTCACTAATCAATTTTAAAAACTAGATAAAACAAAAATAGAAAAATAAAAGAAAAGAAAAGAGATTAACTCTTTATTGCCTTTTTAGTCATTTCAGGAGAAACAGATTTACTATCTGGAACAGAAACATCTGTTCTTAATAATTTTCTCAAGACTTTTCCAACTGGAGATCTAGGCAACTCATCCCTATATTCGATTATTTTAGGGATTTTGTATGGTGCAAGTTGTTCTTTACAGAATTCTTTAATTTCTAATTGAGTAAGTTCTTTGCTACCAGATTCAGCTACTAAAACTGCTTTAACCATCTCTCCAGTTTCAGTTTTAGATTGAACAACAGCGACCATGTTGATGTCAGGATGGGTATACAAAACGTCTTCTACTTCGTTTGGCCATACTTTGTAACCAGAAACGCTAATCATATCCTTTGCTCGATCAACAATAGAGAAGTAA
>DAOVRE010000106.1 GCA_030628305.1 Candidatus Heimdallarchaeota archaeon
AAAAGCGCAAATTGGTTCTTAGGCCAGAGCAAACTCCTACTTTAGCACGATTAATTGCGAATCAACATCAAAGATATCCCAAACCAATGAGATGGTATTCCATTCCAAGAATTTTCCGAGATGAAACACCTCAAAGGGGAAGAGTTAAGGAGCACTTTCAATTTAATGCTGATATTATTGGAGTAGATCATGTTGGTGCTGATGCTGAGATTATTGCCCTTACTACTCAAATAATCAAGAAAGCTGGATTAAACGAAGAGGAGTTTATTTGTACAATCAATAGTAGAGAATTAGTTCAAAATTATCTGAATCACTTGGGCGTTGAAAATCTTCCAGATGTTATAAGAGCTATAGATTCTCGTGAAAAACATGTTCAGAGTTACATTAAGCAAGATTTAATTAATAAAAAAGTGGAAAAGGAAAAAGCTGATGATCTTTCTATGATTGTTAGGACTGTATGGATGCAAGACCCAAAATTGGAAAAGTTCAGTTCAATTCTTCAGAAGGATTCTAATCTTGCTCCTTATGTTGATAGCTTACAAGAGATTGCTGAGAGTGTAATCAAGAAATCATTCAAAGAACTAGGTTTAACTGATCTTCAATCAGATCAGCTGTATGCATTTTCAAATATCAGAGGCAATCCAGAAGCTTTCCTTGAACAAATGCACAAAGAGTTCGATTTAGATGAAGCAACCAAAGAAGTTCTAGACAAAATGAGTGAACTTGCTGTATATCTTAAAATGTTTGGAGTCATTGATTCTTGCATCTATGATGCCTCTATTGCACGAGGTCTTGATTATTACACAGGAATAGTGTTCGAGTTCTACGATACAACAGGTTCCGTTGTGAGGGCAATCGCTGGTGGAGGAAGATATGATCAACTCGTTGAAAGTTTTGGTGGTGGAAAGATTCCTAGTACTGGAATAGGTATGGGTGAAACTGTTCTCTATTCCATTCTAAAAGAGCAAGGAAAACTGGAAAAATATGAACACCCTGCTAAGGTTTACGTTGTACCAATGTCAGAAGATGTCATTAGCATTGCAGCTGAAATAGTTTCAACTTTAAGAGATAACTTTGCAACATTGTTTAATCCATTCGGCTGGAACCGTAAGAAACAACTCCAAGATGCAGTAAACAGGAATATCCCCTATGTGATTATTGTTGGTAAAAGAGATTTAGAAAATAAGAGTGTAACTCTTAAAAATCTAGAAACAAGAGAGGAATCTTTAGTGTTAATCTCTAATTTAACAAAAGAACTAAAGAAGCGATTAGCCAAATAACCACACTGTTTCTCTCCATCTTTAAGAAAAATGGAAGAACAAAACTAATTTATTCCGTTTCTTTATTTGTGTATTAATGACCGTGTTATTACACAATTATCTTAAGTCTACAAAACCACAAACCTTTGCAAAAAATGTAAAGGATAAATCTAAATTCACCAATATTTTAGCAGATTTACAACTAGAAAAAAATCTAACTATAGATAACCTTGTAGAATATATGTTATCTGAGTGTAAAAAGCAGTATAATTTGGGAAACAAAGATGGAGTAATGATAATATTACGTAATGTTAAGGTTTTACTACCATTAGTACCTAAAACACTGATTGCCTTTTTTTACTTTGCATTAGCAGATTCTTTCTTGCTTTCAAATGATTATGAAGGAGCTGAAAAAGCAGTTAAAAAAGCAGAGGTTATCGCTCAGAAATTGAAGGATCCAAAGATACAAGTTAAGGTGTATAACATGCAATTTATCATAAGCAGGACACTTGAAAAAGATAAAGCAATGAGTTTTCTTCTCAAATCTAAAGAACTGTCAGAAAAAAACAAATTCTATGAGAACATTGTATTTTGTGATGCTAACATTGGTCTAATGCATCTATTCAAAAAAGAAGCAAACAAAGCATTAGAATTTTGTTCAAATACGATTGATATAGTAACTTCAAAACCTTATCCAAATGAAAAGATCATCCTTCCTGCAGATTTCTTCTTAAACTTATTTTCTGATAACCCTGGACTTGCAGTTGTTTCAAAAAATAAAGAAACAATACTAAAAGGTGTAGGAGTTGTATTAAGAGCTATCAAGTATCTGAAGTCGGATTATGAAGCAACTAGGCGTTTAACTATACTTGCAAATATTTTGAAACTTTCAGATAGTTTACTAGAACCGTCGATAAAACAAATAGATGATTTCATAGAAGGATTAAATCGTAATAAGAAGGCGCTGTACTATTCTGCTACCGCACATGGTGTTGCGGAATACAAAGAGTTCAAACTAGCTCTGGTTTATTTTGAGAAAGCTATAGAATTTTCTACTTATATACCAGATGATGAACAAAGGCGGATTAGGAAAGGTAACGCATATACAATCGCTCAGCTTCTAGGAATATCTATGTTATATGATCTTGCATCGTCTTCACAGACCACGCAATTAATGAAAAAGTTAGCATTGAGATTGAACAATTCATGTTTAATTGGTGACAAAGACCAGAAAGTGGATTTTGCTAATGCTGTTAGCGACTCAGATGCCGCATTTGCGCTTTCCAGAGACTTGATAGAAGAGAAATTACTTTTTTCGATTAAAGATAAATATGAGCTTAAAGACAATATAAGCAAATTCTTCTATAGAACTAGTAAGGAAGACATACTTGAAAATCTAGAAATCTTTGTTATAAACACCTTGAACCAAGATGATGATGTACAGTCACTCCTGTTTGTAGGTTCAACAATGGATGAAAAGGATTTAAGGAAGACACGAAAAATCTTCTCCGGATATCAAATAATTGGACATATTTTGCCCAAGAAACTCAGGGAAAATAAGCATAACGAGGATTTTGCAATTAAATTTGTGAGTGATCTTTTACGAGCGCCACAACGTTTCAAAAAGATTGAAATCTTAATCCCAAGTGACAATATTGTAATTTCTTATAAACAACTATTTCTGGTGAAAAAGTGACTTAGCCAGCGAACATAGAGATAATTGTATTTTGTACAGAAGTGATTTTTTCAGGATTGTAATTAGCTCTTTTCATTTCGTTAATTGCTTCGAACATGTATTCTTTAGCTTTAGGTTTTTTCTTAAGCTCAAAATATATTCGACCAATTAGTATTGCAATAGTAATTACATTGTCGTGATTATTTGTTTCCTTGAAATATATGAATGCGGGGGAAAGAAACTTTAGAGCAGCTGAATGATTAGATTGAGAGATTAATACATGACCCAAATCAAATTCGCATTCAGCTTTCATTTTGTTGTTTTTTGCTTTTTTATAATAATCCAACGCTGTTTTGTAGGCTTCAACAATGTTGACTTGATGTTCAATAGAATCTGAAAGATCCATTTGATATGCCTCAGCTAGTTGTTTCCATGAATCAGCTATTTTCTCTGAATCTTTTAGGTTAGTAAAAATGTGTATTGATTCAAATAAATATTGTCTGCTTCTCTTGAACTCTCCTTCTTCCTTATAGATCTCTCCAAGAGCTAGCGCACATTCTCCTAATTTGACCAATTTGTTAAGTTCTTTGAATCTAGAATATGCTCTAGCAAACATCAACCTAGATTGATCAAGTCGGGTTATGTTAAAATATGCAGAAGCTAGAAGAAGTGAACTTTCAGCAGATTTCTCTTTATTACCTGTTGTTGTATACATCTCTTGTGCATACATCAAATCCTTAATACAATTTTGATAATTACCTTTAAGGAATCCGTCTTTTCCTCGTAAGAAGAAGAAATTTGCATTGGTATTATCATTCATGTATATTTGCCCCTAGACCACTTGCCTTTCTATAATATGATTCACGTAATTTAATATATAGTTTCTAGTAGTTTACTCCGCAAAAAAACGGAAAAATGGAAAAATGGAAGTAAAGGGATTAGGTTTTCTTGTGAAATAGTGGTTTTTCCTCGTAACTTAATTTTACTGTATCCCAATTTATCTCTCTTGAAAGTGTTCTCTTACCTACATCATCAGTTTTGTTGACTCTTCTAGCATGTAAAAACTCATTAGCTTTTCTTTGAAGCGATCTTCTCTGATATGTTGGTTCTGGTCTAGCGAGAGTTATTGCAGTTTTGGCTTGCTTTTCTGCTAATATTCCAACTAATAGTTTTTCACCGAAAACAAATTCTACTAGTCTATAGAGACCTATATCCTGCTTATCGCGATAGAATGCTTCTTCAGGAACTACTGAAATCGTTGCTACTTTCTTCACTGCCACAATAAACATCTTGCCAACTTCTATTAGTCCAATAATTGGATCTAGAAATTCAGAAGGAAAAGCGACAGTAGCTTCTGAATAGAAAACTGTAGGTTGAGTTTCTTTTTGTTCTGACTCAATTAATCCACTAATTACGAAATTATCTTCACGATAAGAATCATAAATCTTTAATCCTAGTCCTATCCCAGAAACGCTGGCAATGAGTATTTCATCTAAAATTAGTCGATACCATTTATCTATTGATTGTGGTGTTTTTGCCGCTTTAACTGTTTTAGGTTTCTGCTTTTTCTTTCTAAATCCTGAAAATAGTTTCTTGAAGAATCCCTTCGTCTCCTCTTTTTCTATTATCTCTTCGACTACTTCGCGTTCTTCTTTTTCTCTCTGAAGAACTTGGATAATCGGAAGATGTTTTGCATATTTCTCAAGAGCTTTCATATCATCTAATTTGAGTTTCAATAAGGATTCTATGTCCTTCATATTGATATCATCCAAAGGTGTAAGCAATCCAATCCAACATTCTGCACCAGTAGTTTGGGAACTTGCAATTATGAAGTTTATCTCAGGAGAAGAAGTTGAATATTTTCCTGCAAGTCTCATGTATTTTAAAATGTGCGGGTTATTTGAATCCATTAATGGTGTACATTTCTTGAATTCCTTATGAATCTGTGCAGAATTTTTCGCAGGTAAAAGTGATTCAAATCGATCTTTTTTCGATGTATCTTGATCCCATATAGCATAGTAGAAAATAGAGGAATCTTTCAAATAAGGTATGGGGACAGCTGGATTTGGTTCACCTATAGTCTCCTCTATGAAGTTATTTGCAATTATCTGTGCTAATAAACCAACTTCATTAGAGTGGAGAATTTCTTGGCTGTTAGCCCATTTCTTCTGAGTTGTGGAAAATATTGTTTGACACATAGCTGTTTCCATTAGAAAAACTATCCACCAATTTGGGATAATATTCATTTTGTCAGAAATGTATTCCAGATGGTGCCGAACAAAGTAATCAGCTACCAATGCTGCTGCGATTTGCTTAGCAACTCCTCTGTCCATTAAATAATAGTACCGTTTTCTAAGCATCGAAGCAACTCTATATGAAAAAGCTACGATATATGTTAATTCGTACCACATTTCGTCATTAGTTATGTTCAAATTCATCCAGAATTCGATAATTTCTTTCCTTCTGGCATCATCTTCAAGTTCAAATTTTACTTCTGATGACATTATGATGTAATCAGCCGTATATAGTGCAGATACTATCAAATTGTTGGGTCGCGAATATTCTTGTTCAAACTTTTCGACCATCTCAGAGTTTAAGTTTCGATATCTTTCAAACAATTGACGAAGCTGATGAATTCTTACAGTTTCGAGGTATTCTTTTTCTAAGAATCGTATGACACTCTCTTTCATATTTATGATAAATAATTCATAAAAATTAAACTTATCGCAAACATAAACTTATTTTACATGACAATAATCTGTTAAATAGCGTGAATTATGATGAAGGTTTTACCGTTTGAGCCTATGGCAATGTAAAGAACGGCACCTCTGAGTTTACGCTATTCTTTATTCTATTCTATGCCATCAGCTTTATTGTACTTGTTCCAGAACCTTCGATAGAGTATACTTGTACTTGTTTCGATTGGAAGATCTTTGATATTATCTATCCACTCGCTGGTTAACTCTCGACTTTCTTTAAACGAAACCGTTGTAATTTTCTTCATTTTTGTTATATCAGCTTTTGTTGGTTTTCCTGATATGCCTTTGAGAATTGTGTTTACCTTTTTAACATATTTTTTCTCAAACTTATCCCTATCTTCTTTATACGTTCCTAACCTCTTCTGATAGTCTAATAAAACTAATCTGTGAAGTTTCTCATGTTGCCACCAGAGAGTTTTCTCATTGTATTTTTCATCTCCCAAGATAGGCTTTTTACTGAATCCTGCACCAGGTAAGAATA
>DAOVRE010000169.1 GCA_030628305.1 Candidatus Heimdallarchaeota archaeon
GGTTGATTTAGCAATGAAAGTTTATGCAATTTATGATTTGATTAAGTCGTTTGATAAAAGAAGTGACGTAAACAAAATAGGATGGTTAGTGGCTATCGCTCTTGTTAACATGTTTGGTTGGATATTATACTTCTTGTTTGGAAGGTCACCTGTGGAGAAATCTGAAGATGAAGAATCATGGGATTGAAATAGAAAATTTACAAAAGTCCTTCCAAGACATCCAAGCACTAAAAGGGGTTACTCTAAAAATAGAGAAAACTGGTCTTTATGGGCTGATTGGTCCAAATGGGGCTGGTAAAACGACCCTACTCAAATGTGTTTCAAGTCTTCTTGTACCAACATCTGGAGAAGTATACATTAATGGTAATCTTGTTGAATCTAAGAACTTCACTGTGAGAAGGAAAATAGGTTTTCTACCTGAAGATTCTGGTTTATATGAAAAGCTAACAGCTAAACAATTTCTTCACATCATGGCAGGTATGCATGGCATTCCTAAAGAAGAAAGAAAAAATAAGGTCAAAGAAGTTGTTGAATTCGTTGGTATTAACTATCCCCCTAGCAAGATAGTCAAGTATCTATCTACAGGTCAAAGAAGGTTGCTATTATTCGCTAGCATACTGCTACATGATCCTGAAATTTTAATTCTTGATGAAAGTCTATCAGGTCTAGATCCAATAAATAGAGAACATATTACAAAACTTATGCGAGAGCTTGCTAAAGATCGGATAGTTCTCTTTTCAAGCCATATCTTGGCTGATATATGGAGATTATGTGAGAAAATTTTTGTTATAAATCAAGGTGAACTGATAGTCGAAGATCAACCTGAGAACATTCTTTCCATGATGAGTGATGATTCTTATTTCTTAACTGTAAAAATGGGATTAGAAGAAATCAAAGAATATCTAGAAACCTACCCTAAAGTTTCTGTGATTGGCATTCAAAATGATAAACTTTTGTTCAAAACTGAAGACAAAGAATTGATATCTGAGGTCATCAAGGATATAATGAAGGATTTTGAAATAGTTTCTTTTGGACCAAATATTCCCGATTTAGATCAAATTTTTACTAGGATGGTGACTGCATCATGAATTCTTCAAAAACTAATCCAGTCTATGCTCTTATTAAGAAAGAGTGGATATACAACCGAGGGAGAATTCTACCTTTATCCATAGGTCTAGCGCTTTTTGGTGCTCTAACTATAGGGATGCTAATGATATTACCAGACATTATACCCATGATAGAAGGTCTTATGCCTGAATTGACACCTGAAATGGCTATTCAAAGTTATATGAGCAACGTTAACAGCTTAGTTTCAATATTAGCTGTTATCCTTTGTGCAGATGCAATTGCGGGAGAAAGAGAAAAAAATACATTAGTTCTTATTCGAACTAAACCTATTCCTATTTATTCTATTATTTTGACAAAATTGTTTGCGAGATATATTATCATATTAATAGGAACAATTATCGGGACACTGTTTGCTTATCTTATTACTTCTCTGCTTGTAGGAACTGTTGAGATAGGATCACTTCTTCTATCATTAGCTGTTTACGCTTTAATTTTGTTTGTGTACATGAGTATAGGAATATTAATCTCAACTATAGCTAAAAATCAAATCTCTGCAGGTGCAATATCAGCAGGAATAGTGTTAGTTATATCCTTAGTGACATCGTTTCTTGTCTTTGATAGCATAATCAACTACAATGCTTTCCAATTATCGTCAAACTTACTACTTAGAGATTTTACTCCATTGGCAATAGCTATGAACTGTTTTGCTCTGTTCATTATCGGTTGTATTTTCATCACAATTACAATTATTCTATTTGAAAGTGAGAAAGAACCAGTGAGAAAAAATATTTAGTAATAACTTAATTCTTTAAAAGGAGTAAAGAGAAAATAAATAAGATAGATTATACAAAATAGGATGTAAAGTGATTAAATGTTAATATTATCGCCAAAAGAAGAAGAAGAGAGTACAGAAATTCAAGAATTTGAATTAGGTATTATAGGTCTTGGACCTGCTGGTTTAACATCAGCAATTTACACTTCTCGAGCAGGTATAAACACAGTTTGTATTGGTAGAGATTACGGAGGACAAATGGGTTTAGCCTTAGAAATTGAAAACTATCCTGGATTCGAAAATATTTCCGGAATTGAATTAACTGATAAGATGAAAGATCAAGCTGAAAAGTTTGGCACTACAATTGTTTTTGGTGAAGTTGATAAAGCTGAAAAAACAGAGGATAACCGCTTCCTAATAAAAACCGATATGGGAAACTACCTTGTTAGAGCACTTATTTTAGCAACTGGTGGAAGACATATGGAGCTTAATGTCCCAGGTGAAAAGGATTTCGTTGGTAAAGGTGTTAGTTACTGTGCAACATGTGACGCAGCTTTCTTTAAAGAAAAAACAGTTATTGTAGTTGGTAGCGGTGATGCAGCAGCAACTGGAACTTTAGCACTATCATCTGTTGGCGCAAAGAAGGTTTTCTGGGTTTCACGTTCTGATTACTTAAAATGTGAAAAAATCTATATAGAGCGTGCCAATGCTAAGGACAATATAGAGATATTGTATAATAAGCAAGTAACTGAAATCAAAGGAACGAATACTGTGGAAGAGGTTCTATTTCAAGATGGAACATCCCTAAAAGTAGATGGGATTTTTGCAGAAATTGGTGCCATCCCTAATATTGAGATAGCAGAAATGTTAGACGTTGAACTTGAAGATGGGTTAATCAAGATAGATGATGAGTGCAAAACAAATGTTTCAGGTGTATTCTCTGCTGGAGATGTAACTTCAAAGATAAAAAACCCACTAAGTCGTCAAGTAACTACATCAGTTGGTTTAGCAACTATAGCAGCATTAACCGCAGCTGAATACTTGGAAGCAAGATTTACTACTCAGTAATCCCTTCCTTTTCTTTTACAAAAAAAGGAGTAAAAAAATAAGTGAAGAATTTAAAGATTCTTCGGTTTTGTTTCTGCATGAATTTCAGCGATTGTCTTCTTACTGATTGGGAAGAAAGATAGAAAGAGTATTCCCAAGAGAAGTGCTACTGCTGGAAAGATTGATACCAATGATCTTATTCCGGTCTGTAATTCTCCAGTAACATTTTCAGGGTTAAATAGTGACCAACCATAGTTTGATAGAACCAAACTAACTGAAACAATAGCAAATATTCCTGACATTCTTATAAATAATGCGTGAACACCATAGTAGGAACCTTCTCTTCTTTGTCCTGTTTTCAATTCATCTTCATCAACAATGTTTGAAATGTTTCTATCAATGAAGTATGGAGAACCACCTAATCCAATTCCAAGAAAAACAAAAATAATCGCTGCTTGCCAGTATACTTCAATGAAAAACAATGGAATTAGAAAGACAATCCAGAATGCTTGCGATATAATAAAACCAACTTTACTGCCTAATTTACGATCAACATACGACCAGAGAACAACTCCAGGAGCTGAACTCAGGAAAGCAATTAAGAGCAGAGCACTGGCATATATACCTTTAGTCATACCAAGTGCAAATTCAGAATATATCGGAATTATCATTGGCAACAAAGCGAATACAAACCAATTCATGGTGGAACACAATGCAAAAATAACAAATTTCCAATTTTTAATGCTATACCAAATTGATTTGAATACACCCATGGTTTCCTGCATTTCAATTTCTTCAATAGGTGGCTCTTTCACACCCCACTTGATATTTATGAATGCAGTAACGAAAGCAATAATTCCTAAAGCAGCTCCAGCTATCCAATATCTATAGATATTTGCCTGAGAAGATTCTGTTAAATGAGGAATAATCAGTGTTGGAACAACCATTGCAATTATCAACCCAAACACCATCATAATTCTTCTTCCCATTCCAGCTTCTTCTCTAGCTCGGTCAGTTCTAAACATTTCAGGATATAGTGATGTTCTACTTAGAGAGAAACCAGTGTAAATTGTGTCAAAAAGACAGATGATTAGAAAGAAGTATATAACAGTCCATACTGGTGCTGTAGCATAAGTTGCAAAAGGTGTAAACAAGAAGAACATTATCAGTGATAGAGGAATCCACATTGCAACCATCCAAGGTCTTCTTCTTCCCCCACCAAATTTCTTTGTTCTAGTTTTATCTGATAATCCTCCAAGAATAGGGTCATTAAAAGCATTATAGATTGACCAAAGTATATACATCAGCATGAGATACTTAAGCTCAATTCCGATTACTGTGTAATAAAAAGTAAAAATTAGAAACGAGAACCCTTGATAAGCTACGGCATCAGTAATTTCACCTGCGGCATATGCAAGATTTCTACCTAAAGGTACTTCATTAGTCATAAGTATGGTTTTTACAATGCTTTAATAAAAACTTTCACAAGTTTTGAACCATCCTTCTATAACGTTTCTTCGAGCTTTTGTTCTAAATACTTCTCTCTTTTGTCTTTCATATATGCTGGTATCGGAACATCCCACCACCCCCATGCGGGAGAACCAGTGTATTTAGGATCTCTGTTAACCATAATTTCAACTATTGCAGGTCCTTCTTGATTAAAAGCTTCTTCCAGTGTAGGTTTTATTTCACCCGCTTTAGAAATTCTTCTACCCCAACACCCAAATCCTTTCGCTAAAGCTGCGAAATCAGGCGTGTAAGACTCACCTTTATGGTCTTTAAACTCTGTAGCATATCCACGTTTTTCTCCGTAGA
>DAOVRE010000089.1 GCA_030628305.1 Candidatus Heimdallarchaeota archaeon
AATTATCATAAAGAGTTGAACAGCCGCTGCGCTATCTAAAGAAGTAAATGTATTTCTTTTGTTTTTTCCAGTTTTCTGATTCATTTTCTACGTCACAATCAAAACTTTGTTTCGTGCTTATATTGTTTTTAATCTCTCTGTTTGTTATAGAATTATATGCTTGAAACATACTCTTTCTCAATTAAATTGCGAAATTTTTCTATTTTTTTAAACATGTTTTTTGCTTCATTGTTCACAACGCTTGGTAGTATGCTTGATTTCAAAGCTTTGTCATAGCATTTAGAAAAGTAATTTAGTTGAAATACCAGTTGGACAATTCTAGCATATTGAAATACTTGATCTGGAGCAGTTACTAATGCAACTTTTAGTGATATCTCATTTTGTTCTTCAGGTGTTAAATCAATGCTATACGCTTCTTTATTACATATGTCAAATAATTTATTTAGGAAAAGTCTACTTTTTTTGAGAACTGAAGCTAGTTCTTTTGCAACATCTGAGAGACCAGGAACTTCTTTTTTGATGATACTTGCACTCTCAGTAACACTTTCAAGATGCATATTCAACACTATTGTCCGTTAAGTTAAATTCTATCTTGTTTTTATATTCTTTTTGGAATGCAACAGCAAAAAGGGAAAAAGAAGTAAAAAAGAAAGAGGAAAAAAATCTAAGTTATTATTCTAATAATAATCTTAGAGTTACAAGCTGGCCATTAATCTCATTCTTGAGTCTTTCTATGGTTTGTTGTCTTTCGCGGAATAGTTTAACATAAGATTCTTTGGTCATGCTTTTCTTAGTTCTATATTCTTGTTGAAGCGCTCTTAGATTTCTTCTTTCTTCGTAGAGTTTCCTTTCGGCAATTTCTATTTTCTGAACAGATTCTTTGTATCTTCCACCAAGAGCTGATAAACTTATTTTTGATGCCTTCAAGGTTACTTCTTCGGCTCTCATGCGTTTTTCTAGCTTAACACGTAATTCTTTACCTTCTTTTGCTTTCATTTTCTTACTTGCTATTTTCGCTTTGGTCTGCCTGAGCCGTTCTCTGATAGCTAGAACTTCTTCATATTGTTTTACAAATTCTTCTATCTCATCTGTAGGAATGAAATCTTGCTTCTTCTCAGTTTCAGAAAGTCCTTTTACTTGTTTTGTTGACCAACGAATTCCAAGGTATATGGTAAAGATAATGCCCACTGCCATAAATTGCCAGAAGATTGTGATAATCATGTTAAAACCAGTATAAGTATATTTTATGATTATTGATGCATTATCACTTCCCGAGAAGTTTGTGAACTGTAATCCTACCACTCTTTTTGTTCCAAGTGCTGTGAAATCAAAGATTTTCCCATAATTAATTATCATATCTTGATAAGGATCTGTATTCCCATACACAATTTCCTTATACACTGCTCCCTTGGGAAGAATTATTTCAAGATTTAACCTGTCTATGCTCCAATTTACAATTGAACTTGGAGAAAGTTTGAGTTTGTAGTTTGTACTTCCTTGTTCTTTCTCTAGAATGCTTTCCATTGGAACTGTGTATACAATTGTAAATTCCATTTCTTCTCCGTGGAAAAGAGGTTCTCTTGGAAAGATAAGTAAAGCTTGGTGCCCTTCAAATGTACTATCTCTTAAATTGTAAGCGCCCTTGTCATAAAAACCTGCCTCGTTTAACTGGTATTCTAGATTTAAGGATCCTGTTTCATCGAACAAATCAATGACGGTAGCGTTTTTTGGAAATACCATCGGAAATGCGTTTAGAGCATACAGTTTTGGAGAGAAATAATCATAATCTTCAGGTCTTTCACCACCCAAGAAAATGATATTCTGTGTTTCAGTTATTTGTACTAACCCATAAGGATCAATTTCTACGACTCTATGAACCTCGGTTGCTTTAAACAACAATGTGCTTGCATGTTGTTCTATGTCAGCGGTACTTACTGAAGATATGTGTACATTAAGTAGAAGATCGTCAGAATATGATTGACTATAGTTAAAGGGTAATCTTGTAATGTTTGTCCATTTGAGAGTACCACTTGCTGCGTCATTGATGACGGTTATTCCCTCTGTATTATTTCCTGGAGATATTGGAAATCCTGGCATGTCTAAAAATAAGTCACCACCTTGTTTTGTAACTTTGACTGATCCATTAACAATTGGTATATCGTTAACAAGAGGATACAACAACTCTTCGTAATGAGTAATCTGTTCTCCTGAGAAAAGCTCGTGAGTATAAGGCATAGAAAATTCAATATAAGAATTGATGAAATAAACATCATTCTGGTGAATTTCTGTTTTATTTACATTGAAAGGAATGACGAAGGTTGTATAGTTCAATAATTTGTTAAATGTATATGCTCGAGTAGCATTGCCTTCTATTAGTGATTCATAAGTGGCATTAGCAACACGAAAACTAACATATGATATTTTATCAGTATGAATATTAGGTAATGTATAATTGAAATAGGTCAAATTTAAATTACCAATTACATCTAATTTAATACTATCCGTGATTGAAAGCACACCAAAATTTTCTATGTTAATCGTTCTATTAAATGAAGTTGTTGCATTTAATCCATAGTCGATGACACTGATATCATTGTATCCTTCATCACTGTATACCATACCACTTGAGGTAAGGAGGGGGGTACTATTCACAATATTCGATAGATCTGTTTGAGGGCTCATTTCTGCGGAACCCTGCGTTGAATTCAGCAAAGCTGAAAACGATATGCTAACAATGACAAGTAATGTAAAAGTTAACATTGTACTTTTGTTTTTGTGCATTTATACTAACCTCGTCTAATCCGGTCCTTGTGCAGATGAGTCGGAGCAATTTTAAATATTTTGGCTTATCAGACATTTCATATTATATGCAACGCAATTCTCATAAAATTAACGTATAATATACTTAAAATTGCTATTTTGTAGTAATATTTTTCTTTCAGAAAACAAAAAGGCTATTTTTGTGCGTTTTATTTTTCATTCAGTAGGAAAATTTTTGTATTTTGTCTCATTCAATTATTTGTGTATTCTAAAAAAGTGACAGTTGAAGAAGTTGCAAAGACTATTGATCACACAAATTTGAAATCTTTTGCAACAAAAAATGAGATTTCTAAGCTATGTAACGAAGCGATAGATTATGGATTTGCCGCTGTCTGTGTAAATACTGCAAATGTTTTACATTGTTCTAAGTTGTTGAAACAGTCTGATGTAGAAGTAGCTGCTGTTGTAGGTTTTCCTCTCGGTGTTTGTACATCCAAATCCAAATTTTGTGAAACTCAAGAAGCAATTGAACTTGGGGCCACGGAAATTGACATGGTTATGAATGTAGGTTTTTTCCGAGACGGCAATTTTTCTGCTGTAGCTGAAGATATTGAAATGGTGGTTAAAGCTGCCGATGGGGCAAGTGTTAAGGTTATACTTGAAACAGGTTATCTTACTGATGAACAGATAATTAAAGCTTGCCAAATTTCAAAAGATGCTGAAGCTCATTATGTGAAAACATCAACTGGTTTTGGTCCGATGGGAGCTTTCGTTGATCATGTTTCTCTTATGAGGAACGCAATTGGAAAAGATATGGGATTAAAAGCTGCTGGAGGAATTCGAAACGCTAAAACAGCTGTTCGGATGATAAACGCTGGTGCAGATCGATTAGGGGCAAGTGCGGGTATAACAATTGTCGACTCTCTCACTAAAACCTTGGAAAATGGCACTTGGTTTAACTCAGATGATGATAAACCTGAGGAAATTTATTCTTGGGGGGCTGCCGATTCAAAGAAACAACCCAAGGACATATATGAGTATTATATAGCAAAAAGCAAGTAATTAATTGAACTTGACTAAGATTAGGAGAAAATCTAAATGAAGCGGTTTGATGATAGAAAATTAAAACCAAAACTTACACCAATGATGCAACAATGGCAAAAGATAAAGAATCAATACCCAGATTATATATTATTCTTTAGAGCTGGTGACTTCTACGAATGTTTTAATGAAGATGCAAAAGTCGCTTCTGAGATTTTGAATATAACTCTAACAGCTCGCAATATTGGAGAAAAGAAATTTCCTCTTGCAGGTGTGCCTTATCACGCCGTTGATGCATACATAGCAAAAATGGTACAATCAGGCTACAAAGTAGCAATCGTTGAACAGCTAGAAGACCCTAAGTTTGCTAAAAAAATAGTCAAGAGAGGAGTAGTTCAGCTTGTAACAAGAGGAACAATTACTTTACCAGAATCTCTTGGAAAAAGTAAAAACAATTACCTTGTTGCAATAAAAAGAGAACAAGGGATCTATGGATTGGCCGCACTTGATTTATCTACTGGTGAATTTCTAGTTACCGATTTCGAAGAAGAGAATGCTATTAATTTACTAGAAGTGGAATTAACAAGATTACAACCTTCGGAAATCCTTATTGAAAGTGATTTATGGAAATCTCTGAATATTTACTCGGACACACAACTATGTACAGTTACTTACAGAGATGATTTCTTCTTTGATTCTGAACAAGGAAAAGAAATACTTTGTAAACATTTCAATGTATTAAGCTTGGAAGGTTTCGGGATTGGGGACTATAATCCTTCTACTGGTTCTGCGGGAGCCATCTTGAGTTATATAAAGGAAACACAGATGAGAGAAAATTTCCTTAATATCACTAAAATCAGTCCCATTCTGAGTAATGATTACATGGTCTTGGATTCAAGTACTATTAGAAATCTTGAGCTTATTGAAAACTTGCGTGACAGGACTGAGTATGGAACTCTAAGACAAGTAATAAATAATACGAGAACTTCCGCTGGTTCGCGATTGTTAACTTCTTGGATTCTTCGTCCTAGTTTAAACCATTCTACGATTCAAACACGTATCGATTCCACTGAAGAATTGTTTGATGATAGCATTTTACGTGATGAATTTCGAGATGTTTTGGGTAAAATGAATGATCTTGAAAGACTTATTAGTCGTGTATGCTTGGGTAGAAGCAAACCTCGTGATTTATTGGCACTTAGATATACATTAGAACTAATACCTACATTCAAACAACTACTCTCTAAAACTAAAACTTCACTACTCCAAGAAATTAGGGAAAATCTTGACCCTGTTAAAAAAGCAGTTGAAACTATAGCTACAGGAATTGAAGATGAGGTTCCCCCAAGTATTAAAGATGGCAATGTGGTTAGAGAAGGGTATAATGTTGAGTTAGATGATTTAAGGAAAATACAAAGAAGTGGGAAATCCTTCCTAACTTCATTAGAAGCTAGAGAGAAAGTTCAAACAGGCATAAAGACTCTCAAGGTTAGATTCAATAAAGTCTTTGGTTATTATATTGAGATACCTAAATCCGTTTCAAAAAATGTTCCTCCGGAATATGAACGGAAACAAACATTGGTTAACGCTGAAAGATTCATCACTCCTGAATTAAAAGAGTATGAGGAAAAAATACTGAATGCAGAAGAAAAGATACTAGCGTTAGAAGAACGGCTATTTAGCGAAATGCTTGAAGAAATCAGTAAATATGCAACAGAAATTCAATTAGATGCATATAATTGTGCAGTTTTAGACGTAATAAATACCTTTGCACAAAATGCTGTTTACTATAATTACATTAAACCTGAAATAACTGATAAGGATATATTGGAAATCAAAGGAGGACGTCATCCAGTAGTTGAACAATTACTTGAACGAACAACATTTATCCCCAACGATACTATTCTCAAGAAAGATTCCGAGAGAATATTGATAATTACAGGTCCCAACATGGGCGGAAAATCTACGATTTTGAGACAAGTGGCTTTAATCGTACTTATGGCTCAAATTGGAAGTTTTGTTCCTGCTACATCTGCAAAAATTGGTCTAACAGATAGGATATTCACAAGAATTGGTGCTCACGATGTCATTGTTGAAAATAGATCTACTTTCATGGTGGAAATGTACGAATGTGCTAACATTCTAAATAATGCCACAGAAAGAAGTTTAGTAATCTTAGATGAGGTTGGTAGAGGAACTTCTACATATGATGGTGTTGCTATTGCTTGGTCAATAACTGAATATCTTCACAATAATATTGGTAAAATTGGACCAAGGACAATGTTTGCTACACACTATCATGAATTAATAGAATTAGAAGAGTTGCTGTCTAGAGTAAAGAATTACCATGCTTCAGTTAAGAATATTAACGGTGAAATTCACTTCTTATACAAAATTAAAGAGGGTGGTATAAGTGAAAGTTTTGGTGTTCATGTTGCTTCTTTAGCCGGATTACCTCAAAAAGTTATAAAAGATGCAGATGCAATGCTTTCAGTTCTACACAGACAGAATAAAAAAGAAAATGAAAAACTAATCCAAAAAAAGGTTGTAAAAGGTAAGGCCAAAAAAGAAGATCAATCACTAATTGAAGAGGGTACACAACTGATAAATGAAGTTTCAAGTGTTAATATTGACAGAATCACTCCAATAGAAGCTTTTAATTTATTAAACCAACTAGTAGAGAAAAGTAAGAAATACCTTGAAAAGGATAAGATATAACACGGCAATAAGTAGCTTTCTTATA
>DAOVRE010000144.1 GCA_030628305.1 Candidatus Heimdallarchaeota archaeon
AAATTAAAGATTGTTAGATATTTACCGCAACTAATGATAGACCTTGTAATTAATAATAGAAATCTGGAAGATTCTATTAAAAGAGCGCGTGATAGAAATATAATTATTCCAACTTTTGAACAGCAAAAAGATCCAACTAAAATATCTTCAACCATTTTAGAAGAGTTGAAAGATGTATGTTTATGGGATTTTCATCCCAGAAATCTATTTAGAATCACCTGGAAAAATGAACCTATTGAAAAAGGAGGGGGATTCAATGGTGTTAATTATTTTGAACTTCCTTCTGAATTAACTGGTGTAAAAGCTCGAATCATTGCACTTGTTGGAAAATTTTTCCCTACAGGAGCACACAAAGTTGGAGCAACCTTTGGTTGTCTAGTTCCTAGTCTAATTACAGGACAGTTTAATCCCATATTACATAAGGCAGTATGGCCCAGTACTGGAAATTACTGTCGAGGAGGAGCATACGATGCGACATTACTCTCATGTGAATCTATTGCAATCCTTCCAGAAGAAATGTCGGAAGAGAGGTTTAAATGGCTTCAATCTGTTGCTGGAGAGATTATTAAAACCCCAGGTAGTGAAAGTAATGTTAAAGAAATTTTTGATAAAGTTTGGGAATTAAAAAGAACCAGAGAGAACATTTTCGTTTTTAACCAGTTTGACGAGTTTGGTAATTATCTTTGGCATTATGAAGTTACAGGACATGCAATCGATGAGGTGTATCAAACAAAATATAACTCAAAGAACTTTGCAGGTCTTGTTTTAACCTCTGGATCAGCTGGAACTCTAGGTTGTGGAGACTATCTTAAACAGATTCATCCACATTTGAAGATTGCTGCTGGTGAAGCTTTACAATGTCCTACTATGTTATTGAATGGTTATGGTGCTCACACTATTGAAGGAATTGGTGATAAACATATTCCTTGGATTCACAATGTTAAGAATACAGATATGGTTATAGCTATAGATGATAATGACACATTCCAACTTATGAGACTATTTAACGAACCTAGTGGACATAAGTATCTAAAGGAAATAGGTGTTCAGGAAGATGTGATCGATAAACTCCAACTTCTAGGAATATCAAGTGTTGCTAATATGTTAATGGCTATTAAATATGCCAAATATTATGAATTAACAGAAAATGACGTGGTTTTTACAGTATTTACAGATTCAATGGAACTTTATCAATCAAGGTTAATTGAAGCAAGAAATAAACTAGGTGATTTTTCGCGAGATGATGCCATAAAGGCATATTATACAAAACTAGAAGGACAAAAAATGGATAATATGTTGGAATTGAATTACCTGCAACGTAAAAGAATTCATCATTTGAAGTATTATACTTGGATAGAACAGCAAGGAAAACATGTTGATGAGCTAAATCGACAATGGTATGATCCAAATTACTGGCAACATATTCAACAACAAACAAATGAAATTGATAAATTAATAGAAGTATTCAATGAAAAGGTTGGATTAGAGTAGAACATAATCACAAGTATTATCTTGAACGAAATTGAAGGCTTTTTCTCTCTTCTTCTCTTATTTTTGTTTCTGCCATTTTTTAAAAAACATTCTAAATAAAAATTGATAAATCACATTCTTAAATAGATATTGAGCAATGTATTTCTTCAAATATTTTACGCGTATATAAATGAAATTGCGGATTAGTGTTTGAGGATATAGAATGGTAGATGTCATTAGAGAAGAAAATAAGACATTAAAAAAGGATTTAATCTCTTCTCTAATTAATGTACAAGTCAACTTTAAAGAAAAGTTCTTGAAGGCTTTAGAAAGACAAGAAGAGCGTGTTCAACGTTGTATAGATGAAATAAACTCAATTCTACAAGATCATATCCCCCAAGAATTTCTTATTCAAGCAGTAACACAGTTCGAGAATTTACAATTATTACTAATTGTGAATAGAATTAACGAAAGTAAACATTTTACGCGTAATCAGATAACAATCTATTTTCTTGCAATTCTTGATAACCTACTTGCATTAATTCATGAAAGATTGTCCCAAAATCATTTTGAAATCATGAAAGACAATATGGAAGGGTTGAGCACGGGTAAATCATTCAGTTATAATGAAATGAAAAAGAAACAGATTGAGTTAATCCAAAAAGGTTACATCACAAAAATTAGGAAACTTGGATATACTCTCAAGCTAAAAGACACCTATTGTCAAACAGTTAATCATATGATTTCAGTTTATCCTCAACATAAAGAGAAATTACAGATTATGGAAATAGAAGGTTATGGTTTAGTTCACTCGAAATCTGTTCCTAAGATGGATGTTATAAAATCTGCTGCAGTAGTAATAGGTTCTCAAATTCCCACCTATTTTACTAAAAAAGAAGAGAAGGATCTCATTTGGAATTATTTGGAAAAAATAACGGAAGAAGGCGAAGAAAAGATTAAACGTAAAGTTAGCAGATTTAAAGCAAATCTTAGAAATGAATGTAATTTTGAAATTCCTCAGATATGAAAGAGGATTGGAGATTCTAAATTACAAAATCCTCTTTGTCAACATCTCTTGATTTTAATCCAAGTCTTGAAACTTTGAATTCTTTGCCACCAAAGAGTTCCGCATTTTCTTTTCCACAGTAAAGAGCATCAGCAATTCTGCCCACAGCATCTGCTTTCATTATTCCACTGCCTGAACCAGAAGTAACGACAATCAAACCTTTTATGCCATTGGGTTTGAAGACTACAGGATTTTTGTCTGTTGTATTCATAGCATAATAACCAGCCCACTGGTTTGTTAATGGTTGATTTTTAAGAACGGGCAAATATTCCGAAAGAACGAGATATTGATCATATTCATAAACTCGGGGATCAGCCTGAGTATCATCCAAGGGATTTTCTTCTTTCTCGAATGTATCTGGATGAGAGATAACGTAAGGATGACCAATTGTTGAGCCTCCACCAATCCATACACTATTATTATATTTCACAGGTTTGATATAAATTCCATGGATTGGGAAAATGATAAATGGAATTGTTTCCTCTTCATTGAAGTTTTTATTGTCCAGAAGACTAGCCAATCTTGGTGTTTGAACTCTAAATAGTGATTTCTTTAATGGCAGTGAGTGACTATCAACACCAATTGGCAGAAGTAGTTCATTAGCCCAAGGACCAGTTGCAAGGATAAATGTTTCTGATGTTATCTTTTTACCGTCTTGTGTTTCTATTGATCCAACTTTCTTCTCTTGCCATCCTACAGGTTCTCCTGGAATGCCTAGGTTCTCCCCAACAGGTTCTAGAACAAGTTTTTTGATTCTTGTTGAGTAAAGTGTTTCTCCCCCTAGTTTTTTGAATTCAGTTTCATAAAAATCTCTTGTTATTTTGTCAGCATCTAGTTCGCCACAATCATGGCCAAGAATACCAAAATCGATATTTTTCAAACCTAGTAATTCTACATTTTCAGCATCATTAAAATCTGTAACTATATCTGGAATTTTTTGTTTAATGTCATCTTTATCTAGAATCTCGATCCGTATATTATTTTCAAGCATTGCTTCAACAGCGTGTTTGTTACCTTCAAACTGAACTCTATCCATCAACCATAGATAAGTAATGTCCTTTAAGGATAGATTCACTCCTAATTCATTTTGTACATGTCTGAAAAAGTCTCTTGTAGTACTACTAAGAATAAGATTTACTTCCGAGGAAAAAGTATCCCTATACATTGCTGCAGATTGGGCTGTGTTACCGGAACCAGCAGAAGCAGCTTTGTCTATAACCATAACTTTCAAGTTTTCATTGTTTTTTAGTATGTGGTAAGCTGTAGCCATCCCAAATATTCCTGCGCCGATGATTACAACATCATGTTTCGTTTCTGTCATTTTCACTCACTTAGAAAGAGGAATAGAGTTATTCCAAGTAATAATTCTATGGGGGTTTAAAAGATTATATATGAGAAAATCTATTGTTATATCATTGAGTTTTTAAATAATCTGAGAAAGTGTGGATTTAGATTAAAGGGATACAAATGCAATTAAATGTTAAAAGTGAAGAAGATAAGAAAATTGAGGAAACGCTGTCGAAAATTAAATACAAAATAGCTGTATTATCAGGTAAAGGTGGAACAGGAAAGACAACTGTTACAGTCAATATTGCACAGGCCCTATCTGATAAAGGATACAAAGTTGGTGTATTAGATGCAGATATTACAGGACCAAATATTCCTCTGATGTTTGGAGTTGAGGATGATAAAATAACTGGAACAGAAGATAATAGAATTGTACCAGTCCAAGCAGGAAAAGTGAAAGTTGTATCTATGGAGTTTCTATTAGAAGACAAGAGCAAAGCAATCATCTTTAGAGGTCCGATGAAGATTAAGGCACTTAAACAGCTACTTGCAGAAGTAAATTGGGGAGAATTAGATTTTCTTATAGTTGATTTACCTCCAGGCAGTAGTGATGAACCATTATCAATCGTACAAACAATTAAGGATCTTGATGGAATGATAGTGGTTACTACACCTCAAGATGTATCACTATTGGATGTCAGCAAATCTGTTAATTTTGCAGAGGTTACAAAAGTTCCAATAATAGGCATAATTGAAAATATGTCTGGTTTCGTTTGCCCACATTGTGGAGAAGTAACTAATATCTTTAAAAAAGATGGTGGAAAGAACTTTGCAGAACAACTTTCTCTAAACTTCTTAGGTAGCATTCCTCTTGTATCAGCTATTTGTGAAGCTGGAGATATAGGAAAGCCCGCAGTATTATCTAGTGAGATCGCAAAAGATTCTTTTGATAAAATAGTAGAAAATATACTAACAAAATTAGAAAACCAGTGAATTTTCTTATTGATGAGAATTCACTCTCTTTCCATGAGCAATTTTTTTTCAGAGAAAAAGTTAAAGTCTAAATTCAGCTTTTTCCTGTGTCAACATTTTTATTTTCATTGGATGGTTTTTCTTTCCTGAAAATTTACCCATACGTCCATCTGACAGAATAACTCTATGGCAGGGTACAATGGGACCAAATCTGTTTTTTGCCATAACATTTCCTACAAATCTTGCAGCATTTGGAATCCCTGCTCGTTTCCCTAATTCAGCATAAGATACAACTTCACCAGCAGGAATTTTGAGGAGTGCTTTTAACACATCAGATTCTTTATCAGTAAATCCACTGAAATCCAAGTTAATTTTAGGAAGATCAAACGATGTTCCATCTATTATTCCATTAATAACATCAATATAT
>DAOVRE010000230.1 GCA_030628305.1 Candidatus Heimdallarchaeota archaeon
ATTAACAGATTAATCAATATAGATAAAATTGCTGCTGAAGTAAAAACTGATGCTATCGTACCATTTCGTTTCTTTCAAATGTTAGATCAAACAGAAAAGAAATTGATTTTAACTAATGAAGGAGCAAGGATAGAGAGTGAAACTGATCTTCTACAACTCTTTGGACTAATTGTTGCAGTAAATCCTAATACAGGTTCCAAAGAACAACTGATGATACAAAAAGGAAAAGCTGGCGGTTATGAATCATTAGATTTCTGGAAAATTGAAGAATTTATAGAGAAACAAGTTACAACATTAGGAAAAATTGTTACTGAAGCAAAGGAAGCTCCAAAAGGAACAATAGATTATGTAGTTGGTCCTAATGTTATCGGTATAATGTGTCATGAGAATCAAGGTCATCCTTCAGAAGGAGATAGAATATTAGGAAGAGAAGGTGCTCAAGCAGGTGAAAGCTATCTCAAACAAGACATGATTGGTGAAAAAATAGGTTCTAATGAAGTTACAATAATAGATGATCCTACATTAGTCGGTTCATATGGTTACTATCTCTATGATGATGAAGGAATAAAAGCCGGACCAAGACATCTCTTAAAAGATGGTATCTTCCAAGATATGTTACATAACAGAGAATCAGCCGCTTTCATGCAAACAAAGAGTACAGCTGCTGCTCGAGCAATAGGGTATAACCGTGAACCAATACCAAGAATGGCTAATACCTATCTAGCACCAGGTGATTTCGAATTAGAGGAATTGATAGAGGACGTTAAGCTTGGCGTCTTGATGCACAACTTTACTGAATGGAATATTGATGACAGACGATATCAATCCAAATATGTAGGATTAGAAGCATATCTAATTGAGAATGGTGAAGTTAAACACATGGTTAGAAGACCTGTAGTTGAAACTACAACACCCAAACTATGGGGTTCAGTTGACGCTGTTGCTAAGAAGAGTTTGCTAGAATTTGACGCTGCTACTTGTGGTAAAGGTGATCCGATGCAAGGTGCACCTGTTTATCATGGTGGTTCATTCATGCGTATTCGTAATGTGGAGGTTAGGTGAGAGTTATGGTAGATAAATTAGATACTGAAAATGTTATAGATTTAGCAATAAAGAAACTCCAAGAGCTAAGTTTTGAGGATTATGTTTTACAAACAGAAAAAAGCAACAAATCACAAATTAGATTTGCCGATAATCAAATAACAATCGTGAAGAATTGGGCTTCTATGGATTTAGGGATTTTTGCAGTTAAAAATCAAAAAACAGTCGCTGTTGAACTTCAGGATCTAACATCTGAAACAATTTTATCATCCCTCGATTCTCTCGATAAACTTGTCTCCTCATTGCCCCCAAATCAGAATTATATGGGCATATCTGATGGTCCTTTTAGTTATCCGTCTATTGATGAACTAAGCGACCCTGATCTAATAGATTTCCATGAACAAGCTCTCGATAAAGTGACAGCTTCAATCAATGCGGCTCAAGAAGAAGGAGCAATAAGATCTGCTGGAGTGCTTTATTGGGATGCAACAAAAGTCCAACTTATTTCCTCAAGAGGAGCCCGAGCAAAAGCACATTCAACCAAATATGAATACACTATTCGTTCTTTCATTGATGATACTAGTTCAGGAGCGGAAATAGATGTTGGTCGATTATCTTCAAGGATTGATCTAGAAGAAGCTGGAAGAAAAGCAGGTAAAATCGCTAAGATGTCAGTTGGAGGAGTAAGTGGTTCCCCTGGAAAATACAATGTTCTTCTAGCTCCTAAGGTAGCTGGTGACATTGTTGCAGCAACACCTGCAGCAGCTAATCCTTTTGCTGTAGAGATAGGATTATCCTGGTTAAAGGACAAAATTGGTGAGCAAATTGGTCCTGAATTCATTTCAGTTTATGACGATGCTCTTCTTCCTAATGGTCTTGGATCAAAATCCTTTGATGATGAAGGACATCCAACAGGACGAAATGTATTGGTAGAAAACGGTATTTTGAAAGGTTTCATTCACAACACATCAACAGCTAAAAAAGCAGGAACAGTAAGCACAGGAAATGCAGGTCTTGTTTACCCACAAAATACCAACATATTCTTTGAACCTGGAGATCACTCATTTGAAGAATTGATGGAAATATCCAAAGATAAACCAACTCTCTACCTTACCAATAATTGGTATACAAGATTTACTAGTTATGCTGATGGTATATTTTCAACCATTCCTAGAGATGGAATGTTCATAATTGAAAATGGTGAAATCTCAAAACCAGTAAGAGAATTAAGAGTAAGCGATACTATGTTCAATATTTTTGGGAATATCAAAGCATTGGGTAAAGACATCAAACAAATAAAAAGTTGGGAAGTAGCTACTCCAACATTTATACCAGCTGTTTTGCTTGAAGATATTAACATAACTGCAGCTACTTCCTAATTCTTACTTTCTTCCTTTTTTTCTTCATAATTCATTCCAATCTTATGAGATATATTTTTTACTTCAATCTCATAAAATTCTTAAATCAAACTAATCTGTTTAGATTTATGTCTAAGCAAATTATTGCATGGGATCTATCAAACTTATACAAAGGAATAGATGACCCAAAAATCGAAGAAGATATGAAGAATATCGATAAACTTGCTAGAAAGTTTAATTCTGAAGCAAAGGGTAATCTTGTAGATGCATCCCTTAAACCAGAACAATTGAAAGAATGGTATATAGCATTAGAAGAAATATTTGAGAGAATGTTCTATCTAAGCCTATTCTCAGGATTAATCTACTCAACTACTTCATTAGATGATGAAGTAAAAGAATTAAAAGCTAAAATAGAAGAGTTCTCTGTTAAAATACGAGAAACTGTCATCTTTTTTGATCTAGAACTTAATTTAGTTTCAGAAGAGAAATATCAAGAATTCTTAAACTCAACAGAATTATCTAATTTTCGTCATGCTTTAGAATTTAATAGATTAAAGAAAGACCACCAACTATCTGAAAAAGAAGAGCAAATCATTATGATGAAAGATCTAACAGGAAGTGGAGGTTTTACAAAACTTTACGATGAAATAGAAAGCGGGTTTATGTATGAATTCGAAGTAGATGGAGAAAAGAAAGAAATGACTGGTTCTGAACTCTTTGCTTTCATGTATCATAAGGACAAAGATGTGAGATATAGAGCTCTACAAACCTTTGTTTCGAAATTCAAAGAAAATGAACTAATTTTCACTCATATTTACAATAATGTTTTGAAAGATTGGGATCTTGAAACAAAGAGAAAGAACTATGAAAAACCAATCTCAAGAAGGAATTTTGATAATGAGATAAGTGATAAAGTAGTTGAAACCTTAGGAGATGTAACTTCAGATAGCAATTCAATAGTTGAACGATACTATAATTTGAAAAAGAAAGTAATAGGCTTAGACGAATTAAGAATGTCTGATATCTATGCTCCTGTAGGAGAAATTGGTAAAAAGTATACTTATGAGGAAGCTATAGAATTAGTCAAGGTAGTAAATGAAAGATTTTTGCCTGAATTCAAAGAGATTATTCAGAAACTGTACGATCTCAAACATATTGATGTAACTCCAAGAAAAGGAAAGACAGGTGGAGCTTTCTGTAGTTATGGAAGACAAACACAGTATCCTTTTGTTTTCGTCAATTTCACAGGAGATATTGAATCTGTACTTACTCTTGCTCATGAACTTGGACATGCTCTACATCACTATCATATACAACAAAATCAAACTTTCACTAATATTGGATCATCTCTTGCTGTGGCAGAAATAGCTTCAGTTTTCAATGAGATTTTAGCCTTCGATTATCTGATGGAACAAGACCTTTCTAAAGATGAAAAGATAGCTTTGTTATGTAATCATATTGAAGGTAACTTTTCTACATCTCATAGACAAAATGCTTTCTATCAATTTGAGAGAAGAGTA
>DAOVRE010000268.1 GCA_030628305.1 Candidatus Heimdallarchaeota archaeon
ATAAATATACTAAAATGCTTTCCATGGCTAAACTAGCTATAGCAGTTTGTGGAAATCCAACAAAATCTTTTAAAAGAGGATTTTGGGTTCAAGATTGTGCTGCTGCTACTCAGAATATACTTCTCGCAGCTCATTCAATGGGATTAGGTAGTGTATGGTGCGGAGTTTATCCAAGTGAAGAGCTATATCCACAAATGCAAGAACTTCTCGAGATGCCAAAAGAAATATTGCCTGTCTCTCTAATTGCTATAGGATACCCAGATGAGGAAAAACCTCCCTCAGAAAGATTCGATGAAAACAAAATACATTATGAAAAATGGTAGTTAAAGTGAAACTAAACAAGTTTCACTATTGCTCTTTCTCTATCAAATACATTCGTGGCTATTTTGAAAAATACTGCACATAATATAAGCAATATTGCTACAGCTGCTATCAATGCTAAAAATGAGATAAAGAAGTAAGTCACAACCACTCCAACTATTAACATTACTAAAGGTAAAACAACTAATGAACCCAACTGATATGCATCTCTTACACTTGTTACTCTTGTTGAAATCAATATCATCAGTTCTACTGATAAGATTGACAACAAAGGTGAAATTATAAAAAGAAAAATTAGTGATAATGAATCAAGAAATAGAATTGAATTAATAAATGGATAGATCATGATATTTGTGATTATGCCATAAGTAAGTGCTGCAAAAGCAGTTCCTGCAACTGAAGGGATGAATGAAGATAGTATTTTTCCTGCTACTAGTTCTGATTCAGATAGAGGTGTAGCTAGCAAAGCTTCCATTGTTTTTCTTTCTTTCTCTCCTATGATCGTTTCAGAAGCTGTAACAGCCGGTAATATGATAGGTATAAGAAGGACTGTGATGTACAATATATAAGACATTAATATTAACATTTGACCTTGTGAACCAATATCACCCAAGTTTGGAACTACTTTTGTGATCAAATCTGTTATGTAAGCAGGAAGTTCTTCTTCCCCTTCAAATTCACTTGGATCGATAGCAATTAAGGGATATAGTGTAGTCAAGGGAATAAATACTGCAAACAGAATTGGCATGCCAATAACTGCTGATAAAATATATTTTGATTTGAACATCTCGCGAATATCTTTTCTTGCTAAAGCCTTAACTCTTCCCCAATCCATTTAGCTCTCCTCCATATTATTTTCATCTCGAGGAACCCTTTCTAATTCTATCAGTTCTAAATATATTCGTTCCAATGTTGGAAATTCGTGTTTTACTTCAACTAGCTGGAAGTTGTTCTTAGCTAAAGAACCAATAATACTTGAGGTTTGTTTTTCGATATTTTTGATGATAACTGAAACATACTTTTGGTCCTGGTTTTGTTCAATAATTTCAATTTTCAGGTCTTCAAAAAATCCCTTTGTGTTATTTTCCCAAGTTGAAAACCTAAAAACAGTTACTGTTTCATCTTTTCGCAATTCTCGAAGTTCTGCAGGAGATCCTTGAGCAACAAGTCTTCCATGATTTATTATGCCCACCCTTGAAGAAAGTCTCTCTGCTTCAAACAAATTATGAGTACAGATGAAAAAAGTTCTCCTCTCTTTCTTGGCTAGTTTTAATATTTGTTCTCTGATTACTTTTGATGATTCAGGAGACAAAGAAGCTGTAGGTTCATCTAGAAAAATTAGCTCAGGTTCATGAAACATTGCTCGTGCAATAGCAACTTTTTGCTTCATACCTTTTGATAATGTTCCTGCAGGTTCGTCTAATTTTTCTGGTAATTCAAATAAATCAGCAATTTCTTCTATTCTTGGTTTGATTTCAGTTTCTGGAACTTTGTAAAGTTTTGCAAAAAAGTCTAGATTCTGTCTAACAGTTAAACGTTCATAAAGAGCTGGTGTTTCAGTGAGATGACCTACTCGACCTCTTATTTCTTGTAAATTGTCTGAAATATCTAAACCTAATACTTTTGCTCCACCAATTGTAGGTCGTAATAAACCTGTTAGCATTCGGACTGTTGTTGTTTTCCCGGAACCATTTGGACCTAGAAGACTATAGATTTCTGCTTCTTTGATCTCTAAATTGAGTTCATCAACAGCTTTTAGTTTATGAAACATTTTGGTGAGATTATGGGTTTCAACTGCTAGCAAATATGATACCTCTACTCCCTCTTCTAACTTATCTTATTAAATGTTAGGAAAAGAAATCAAGGAAAAAGGATGGAACTAATTTACAATCTAAGTCAAGTTTCTCAGCAAATTCATTACTCATCTCAAACTGGTAATTCATACACACCATGAAGAAAAAGATTCTTACCGCATATTTTTTACGGAATCTGAATTGTTTGTAGAAGTTTCTGTAGGTTTTTTCTTTGATCTTCTATATTCAAGTAATCCCTTGGTTATGAAAAATGTAGGAATTGCACCTATTAATATAATACCTCCACCTATGATTAACAGTGTTTCTAATAAATTAGGTATCGGTGGATGCGGTGGATTCAAATCGTATCCAGGAAAGAGCCATTCAAGAGCTTCATCTATATCGTGAGAGTATTTGATTATTTCCGGGTTATGATAATTTTCAAAAATCTCAGGTATAGGCTGATCCAATACCATCAAATTCCCCCCGTGTAAAGCTTGATTAATCTCCTCTCTATCTATGGCGTAACACATTGCTTTTCGAACCGCAACACCCCTTGTATAATTCTCCTTTCCTTCAGTATCTAGGAAAACATAATTGTCAGTACCCCCAACGAACGGTCTTCGTAGGTTAAAAATCAGCATAGAAAATGAGTTAGATACTAATTTGTAACACTTAAAGAAAGGGTCTTTTTCTAAATTGTTAATAAACGTGCTCTCATAATTTATCTTGATTATATCCAATCTTCCTGCTAGAAACTCACTTATTTTTGGTGCAGTATCCCTTAGAACTTCTATTTTAATAGTCTCAATACTCAGATCATGATGCATTCCATCAATGGCACCTATTTCATGCCAATTTGAACTAGCTCTTAAAACTGTAATAGCATTTTCTACATAATAATCTAACAAATATTTTCCACTACCAAA
>DAOVRE010000242.1 GCA_030628305.1 Candidatus Heimdallarchaeota archaeon
ATTATTTCCGATGTTTTCTTTCTGTGCTCTTCTTCTTCCTTAGCCTCAAATTCTGCTCTATCTTCAGCTTTCTTTTCTTTTGACTTCCCCCATATCATTAGGTGTACTTTCCCATAGAAGAATAATAGAAAAGGTGTAACGAAAATCATGATGAAGACAGGAATGAAGTTTATAAGTGGAATAGCTAAAAACACTTCCAAACCTTGGATTGTTCCCGAAAACAATGGATCAAGTGCGCTGTTTAAGCTTGCAATGGAATTATGAAGAATCAAAATTATTGCGCTGTAGAATATTACAATAGGTATTGAGATTAGTAAAGATTTAAACAATGATTTAAGCATATTGAACGTTGTTTGTATTGAAACTTCATCTTTATACAAATAGACACATTCTGTTACCACATATAATTCTACCAGAATTGCTAGTGGAATTTCGAAAATAACTAGAATTAGTGCATTCATACTAAATAGGGCAATTATGAGCCAACTAAAGATAGTTCCAATTAAAATAGCAAAAATACTTTGATTAAGATTACGGGCCATTCTCTCATGAGGCATAATTATGTTTATGTTATTGTCTCAAAAAAAGGTTTTGCATCGAGGAAACAAAGTACACTTTACTTTCTTAAAATTCAGTAATCTTTTTCAACGAAGAATTTATGTGTTATATATGAAATCGAAATCTATCATTGCAGTAATATTATGCGCTTTCTTCATATCTTCTGCTATATCATTGAACGGATACTCCAGTAACGTTATTGCTGAATCTCAAAATCAATCCCCTTTAATCGAGCTAGAAGAGCGATATAATGCAACTTCCTCTGAAGAATTCTTCAACGAAACCTCATTTCCACGTTATCATTTAGCTGCTAGACCCTTTGGTTTAATACAATATCCAAATAAAGCAAATCCAAAAATTGCTCTCTTTGGAGAACAAATTGATATCATTGTAAACACCTATGCAGATGCAACAAATTGGAATTTTAAACTAATTAATGGTAGTACAGCGATTTCTATGGATATAGTTGATTTAGAATATGTCAATGAAACATGGCTATTCAAGACATTGCCCTCCGATCAAATAGAGGGTTTGTATGATCTTCAATTAAACTGCAGTATGGGTGACGATTATCAAACTCATTCTGTAAAACTTGTTGAAAGTAAGCAATATCCCTTCAATTTTATTCATATATCTGACCTCCATTTCCCAGCACTATTGAGTGATACTAACACAACTGATATCAATCTTGAAGAAATGGAAAAAGTAAGGAAATTGAATCCTGATTTTATTATATGTACCGGTGATTTAATTCAGGGTCCAACAACAGTTTTTGTAGATCCTGAAACTGGGAAACCTCTAAGATCTGAAATACAATTAAAACTCGGTTTATGGGCTCTTGACACACTTAATTTACCAGTTTATCTTATTCATGGAAATCATGAATTTTCTCCATCTAACCTTGTACCCGATAATTTAGTAGAAAACTGGTATAATTATCTTGGACCACTTAGGTATCAAAACTTCTCTTATCTAGATTGGGATTTTGTTGGATTTGGTTCTTCCTTTGAGGGACTGAATTCAGCTGAAATACAGCAGTTAAGAGTTATTTTGAGTGAAAATAGTGGAACTGCAAATGTACTTTATTATCATTACGACTTTGATAATAATGCTGGAGATCTTATCAAATCATTCCCAATAGAATTTGCAGCATTTGGACATATACATTCGTATGACTTTTCTAGGGCAGGTTACACCGTCTATCACAGACAAGCCCCACTCTTTTACAGAAGTTTTTCTACAATGACTATTACTAACGCAACATGTATATCAGTACATTCAGAAGCCTCAAATGTAACGGTGCATTCAGAAACATATAATTTCGATTTAACTTATAGACCAGTTACAAATACAGACGAAACAGATGCATACACCTTCTTGATTGTAGTCCCTACGTTGCTTATCATAGTTATAATAATAAGGAAAAAGAAGGTATTTACCTGATTTTCCTCTTCTTTTTGTTTTTATCGGTCAAACTTATATTGACATGCGCTATTTGTAGTTTGTTTGAATGAGGGTTCAATATGCTTGAAATAAGTAGATATGAAACATCAATGAAAAAAGTGTTTTCAGAACAAAAAAAGTTTGAACTTCAGCTCCTTGTTGAGAAAGAATTAGCTTATGCAAATTATAAAACTGGTAAAATACCAGAAAGAGCTTATGAAGTTATCAAAGAGAAGTGTTCACCTAGTTTCGTTAAACTTGAAAGAGTTAAGGAAATTGAAGAGGAAATTCATCATGATTTGATGAGCGTAGTACTAGCTATATCAGAACAGTGTGGAGAAGAAGGGGGATATATACATCTAGGTGCTACTTCATATGATATTCAAGATACAGTCAGAGGTTTACAACTGCTCGAAGCAAAGGAGTTGATTCTTGAATCAATTATAGAAACCATGAACATTTCTGCTAAGCTGGCATTGAAATACAAAAATCTTGCATGTATAGGGAGAACACACGGTATTCATGCTATTCCTACAACCTACGGAATGAAATTCGCTAACTTCTTAAATGAATTGAGTTTGGCAAAAAAAACATTGGAGAATGCAGATATAAATTTTGGAAAGATGTCAGGAGCCGTTGGTACTTACGCATCATTCCGAACCATGGAAATTGAAAAAATAGTTTTAGAAAGATTGGGATTAAATCGACAACCTATTACTACGCAAGTTGTTAGTAGAGTTGTTTACTCTAATTACATATATGGGCTAGGACTTATCGCAACCGTTCTAGATCATTTTGCTAGAGAAATTAGAAACTTACAAAGAACTGAAATTGATGAGGTTAGAGAATCTTTCATTAGAACTCAGGTGGGATCTTCAACAATGCCACAAAAAAGGAATCCCGAAAAAAGTGAAAGGATTTGTGGATTAGCGCGCGTTATACGAGGTAATATTCAAACAGGACTTGATAATATTTGTTTAGAGCATGAAAGAGACCTAACTAACTCTAGTTCAGAAAGAGTAATTTTGGCAGAAACATCCATCTTAACCCACTATATTCTTCTTCAAATGAATAGTATTCTGAAAACTTTACATCTAAATTTAGATAAAATAAAAGCAAATCTCTATCTACGTAAAGGAGCTCAATGTGCTGAGAATCTCATGATAGAATTAGCTAGCAAACTCGGAAGACAGCAAGCTCATGAAATGTTGAAACTACTATCAAACGAAGAAAACTTCGCAGAAGCTGTAAAAAATAATGATGTTATTATGGAATTTTTCAGAGAAGAAGAAATAGATAGAATTCTTGATCCAAAAAACTATATTGGTTTGTCTTCTCAAGTTGTTGAGCAGGCTCTTGAAAATTTGAAATAAGAGGATTTATTATTTTGAAGCTTCTTCTTTCAGCATACTTTCCAAAAAGTTTTTTTCTGTTTCTAGTATTTTTTCAATTAACATAGCTTTAGTAGAATCTTTCAAAAATTCTAAAAACGCTTCTTCTTGAGAGGCATATTTTTTTGTTATTCCAAGTATCTCTTTTAATCTTAAATCCTCTTGGTTTTCCCATATTCCAATATTATATTGTAGCACTAGAAGATTGCTTCCAAATTTCTCAATACCAGTACTCGCAAAGTACTCAGAAGCTTGCACTAGAATCTCATTATAACTTTTTTCTCCCTTTTCTATAACTCTCCAAAGTAATTCAACAAGAAAGCCTAAACCCTTTA
>DAOVRE010000209.1 GCA_030628305.1 Candidatus Heimdallarchaeota archaeon
AAACACCTATGAAGACTCTTCTTCTTACATCTTGTAACCTTTATACAATGCTCTAAAAACTTCCTCTTTTGATCCTCCGTGCTTGTTAACAACATCAGAGATAATTGCTCCCAATAATTGTATTTCTTCTGCATCAAACTCGAATTCTTCCAGATTTTTCTGTAATATTCGAAATGCTGTCCACTTATTTGCTTGATGATCAACTCTCCCTTCATATCTATCTTGTATTTCGTCTTGTAAATAACTCATTCTGTCAACAAAATTCTTAGTGCACTTTATAAGTTTTCCACAACTTCTTCTTGTTCTAGACAAACCACCTTTTTGTGTAGTGTAGAATAATACAGAAGCTCTGAAATTTCTTTTCAAATATTACTCTGGGAATTAAAATAATATTAATATAAATCCAGATATTAGAGGAAAATATCTAACCTTCTAAAACTCAATCTTCAGTACAAATATTTATATCACTACTTGAGCTAATTTTGTTGAAGTTAACATATCTAGGGATGAAAATAAGAATGTGTCAACAATTATGCATTATAGGTCTTGGATTTATCGGTTCTGAGATAATTAAGTATCTAGATCAATTTAGAAATAAAATAGAATTATCAGCAGTTTTTGATATAGAAAAGAAAAAGATGGAAGAGATTGCAGAAAGATTTCCCAAAGTCAGATTAATGACCTCTACAATTGATTTCGATGACTGCGATATTGTTATTGAAGCTGCTACACAACAAGTTGTAAAAGAGATATTTAGCAAAATTGTAAAAACAGAGAAAGTTTTCATTCCTATGAGTATTGGAGCATTCATTACTGACGATAAAATCTACTCAGACTACATGGCTCTAGAGAAATCAAAACAACATTTGATTAAATTTCCTTCAGGAGCAATTGGGGGATTTGATGCTATAAATTCCATCAAGCAAATAGGTATAATTTCAGCAAAATTAACTACTACAAAACCTCCAGTTGTTTTCAGAGAACAGAGATATATCAAAGAAAATAACATTACTCTTTCAGATAACGAGAAAACACAGGTTTTCAAAGGTAATGCAAAAGAAGCAGCTAAAGCATTTTCTAGAAGTATCAATGTGGGAGCAAGGCTTGCACTTGCCACTCTTGGTCCCGAAGAAACGATTGTGGAAGTCTATTCTGATCCTTTTACAAAGAAAAACACGCACGAAATCGAAATCCATTCAGAGGTTGGTTTGTATAAATTCTCTTTCCAAAACAATCCTTCCCCAACAAATCCAAAAACAAGCTGGCTTGCTGCTCTATCGATCTTAGAAATTCTTGAAAAAATCTAATGAAAGCAAGAAATTAATTATCGACAGAATCACCGGGATTAGTTAGTTTCTTTGCAACTGAATCTGATTTTATATCTTCATTGAAATTCATCCATTCAGTTTTATTTAGGACTCTTTTACTATCCAACCTTCTCGAAGTTTGCTTTGAACCAAATGCTTGGACTTTTATTAAAAACCATTCAAAAGAACCTTTGAAGTTAAAATATGCCCATATTCTTACTAGTCCCTCGTACCAGAGGAGAGCAAATATTGCAACATACAGAGCATAAGAGATTTGACCATAACCGAAAATTCTATGAAAGAAATTAAGGTTTAACCAGTTACCAATAGTGATATTCAGGAACCATTCAGGAATTAGATCGAAAATTTCTAAAGCATATATTGATAAAGCAATCATCCCCCATCTTCTGAAAATCTTGACTAACCAGTTATTAGCAAAATTTTCACCTTTTCCTCTATATTCAACTAGTCTAAGAATCATCATAATTATTAGAATCTGTAATCCTATTTGAATAAAAAATGTTGATAGTGAAGGACGCCCGAAAAATTTGAAGGGTATCCAAAAAATTGCAAGAACAGTCCCAATCATAACAGAAACAAAGCCAGATAATGCAAACCATCTGGGTAAGTGTTTATGAGGTTTAGGTTGCGCTAATGCTAGACCAAGCATCGATCCAACAAAAGCAGTTATCAAGTAGGGGAAAATAGGTTCCATATCTCCAGTCAAGAGGGTCATGTACCATGCTTTGAATGAAGCATTTGCTTCTTGAACAGGAATATATGGCCAACTTGGTAACCCTTCAGGTATGTACCACGGCATGTTATCAGCCCAATTGTAGACAAATTGAGTCAGTATGAGAAAAATTAGTGCAAGAGAACCAAAAACAATCATATTTCGTTTGAATCTCTTATAGCCTTCTTTTCTAATTAGGAAATAAGTTATCAAAGAAGTTATGATTATTGACCAACCAATAATTTGCAATGTTTTGATTCTAAAGAAGTATTCCCACAAACGGCTAGTATCTGACCAATTTCCTGTTCGAATAGAAGCTCCAAGATATCCATGATATAATATGGCTTCAATAACATAATCGGCAATTAACAAAAAGACACCAGTTATTAGTTTTTTCACAAGTAGCTGTTCAGGATTAACTCCTTTTCTTATTCCTCTTACCATGCCAAAAGTATTTACTGTGCAAGAAACAAATAAGAATAGAGAATTCCATGTTCCTAAATAAAGTAATATTATAATAGGAATAAGGAAGTAGATGGGGTACTCGAACAATTTTTTAGAATCATCAAAAAACCAGTTGTAATCAAAAACATGGTAGAAACTGTGAAAAAAAGTCATTAGAAAAATAGCTAAACCTCTTGAAAAATCAAGCGTGGCGATTCTACTTGAAGATTCCTTTCTTCCTTCAGAATCAGAGATTGAGGGCTTAAAAAGATTCATTTTTTATAGAATCTATTAAGAGCCACTTCTATTAAAATCTTTACTGCTGAGCTCAAAAGTCTATTTCCATATAAAATTGAAATGTGTTGAAACATTATTGGTTTTAGAAAATTTATTAAATAGGAAATATACATTTACTGCGAAAGAGAATGCAATTATCAAATGATATCCTTAAATTAATACATGAAGAAGCAAAAATAAGGTTTCTTCGATATATACAGATCAATACAATGTCATCAGAGAAGACTGGAACACATCCTTCAACACCTGAACAACTAGTTTTGGGAAAACTTCTAAAAGAAGAATTAACAGAGCTTGGACTTGAAAATATCATTCATGACGAGTTTGGATATGTCTATGCAGATTTACGAGCAAGCGAAGGATATGAGAATACTCCATCTATTGGCTTCATTGCTCATATGGACACTTCTCCTGCAGCAAGTGGGAAGAATGTTAAATACATAATTCACGAGAAATATGATGGTTCCCCAATCTCTTTTCCGAAAGATGAGAAACTATCAATTACTATAGGAGATTCACCCGAGTTAGCTAAGATGATCGGGATGGATATCATCACTGCTTCAGGAGACACATTATTAGGAGCAGATGATAAAGCAGGAATAGCAGAGATAATGGCAGCCTTAACTGCTTGGAAAAAATTTCCAGAGTTAAAACATGGACCTATCACTGTTTGTTTTACTCCTGATGAAGAAATAGGTGAGGGAACAGAAAAAATTGATATGGAGAGATTGAATCAGCTTAAATGTGCATATACGATGGATGGAGGAGAAATGGGAGAACTAGAAACTGAGTGTTTTGACGCATGGAAAGCAGAATTTGAATTCATGGGGTTAAGTGTTCATCCTGGATATGCAAAAGATAAAATGATCAATGCCATAAGTGTAGCTTCACGTTTCTTTTCTCAAATACCTGAAATAGAAACTCCTGAACAAACTGAGAATAGAGAAGGTTTCTACCACTTATATGATTTAAGTGGAGGTGAGGAGAAAGCTACAGCAAAGATGATTATACGAGATTTTGAAGTAGAGAATAATAAACGAAGAATGGATTATTTGAAAGCCTTAAAAGATACTTTTGAAAATCTGTACAAAGGTTTGGAGATAAAAATCAAATTCACACACAGTTATGAAAATATGAACATATTTCTTGTTGATTATCCTGAAATTGTGAAAAAAGCAGAAAAAGCGATATTAGACGCTGAACTGGATTTGATACGAACAGCAATTCGTGGTGGCACTGATGGTGCTAGATTATCTGCTCGAGGTCTACCAACACCCAATATTTTTGCAGGTGGGATGTTGTTTCACTCGAGAAAAGAATACATTCCATCTTT
>DAOVRE010000125.1 GCA_030628305.1 Candidatus Heimdallarchaeota archaeon
CTATCCCACTGCTTGCAATTCCTAATGAATAGAAAACAAAGCTAAGAGTAAGGTATAATGTTGGTTGTCTCTTTTTCTCTATGTATTTCATAAAACCACTTACAGCAAGTATTAGCATGCCTATTGCAACAAGTGGTTCAATTATCAAGGCTAATATTGGAATTCCATTTTGTTCAAACATATATTCACCATAATGCATCTTTTAGTTTCTTAGTTGCGATTCCCTCTTCTTCTATTCTCCCCCATTTATCTAATTTATTATCAACAATTTCCTCAATTTTAATTTGATCTTCTTTAATTAAGAAACCAATTTCTGGTATTTCTTCAAATTGAAAAGTTATTGCCGTTATAATTTCTGACATCAAATCACTCATTGATTGCTTATTAGAGTCTTTGTCAATTTTCGTGACTAGAGCAACTGCAAAATCATTTGTTACTTCAAGAAATATTTCATGTGTTGCAGTGGTGAAATAATTAGCATCACCCGCATCTATCTCTCTTAGAACAGTCTGAATTGCTGATATAATGCCTGTAAATAATGTAGCTTTAGTTACATTGTCTTCTTCTCCCATAAGCTCCTTGAAATGAATAGGAACACCATTCCTTGAGATAATGTAAATAGCTTGAATCACAAATCATGTTCAATTTTATGATTAATAAGTATGAAGTAAATGGCAAGGTAATCTTTTTGTATATTTATGAAATTGTTAAATCATGAGGATAGTGGTTCAATCTCCAAAAGAAAAACAATTATTGGTTAAGTTGGTCGATTTTTTATCTAAAAAGAACATGAATTTTATTCTTGAATTTGAAGATCCTCTTTCCTTCCAGATTGAGGAAGTGATGGATGAGTTATGTTCTTGTGATATAGAAGTTGATAAAAAAGAGGAACCTATGGCATTGTCTGTATAGCAATAACATTATATTTTATCATACTAATTGTTAGTAATAATGTGGAAGAATCAACCGACATGTAAGGATTGTGGAAAAACTTTCAAAGATCCACAATTACGGTGTCCAAACTGTAAAGGGTTAGTTGCTATTCCTCCAATTAGTGGACCATCACTTAATAATATCAGTTTATCCTCAATGTGGTCTTTGCATTCTTTTCTTCCAGATTTTTCCAAACCAATTTCTCTTTTTGAGGGGAATACTCCCTTATTGCCTGTCAAAAACATAAGTGATTATCAAGACTTAAGCTTAAAGCTCGACTTCAGAAATCCTACTGGCTCTTTTAGAGATAGAGTAAGCTCTTTACTAGTTTCTGATGCATATCAGAACAAATCACAAACTATTGTTGGTGCCAGCACTGGTGCTTTTAGTATTAGTTTATCAGCTTATGCTGCAAAAGCTAAAATCGACTCTATAAGCGTTGTTCCACAAAATCTTGAACTCTCCAAAATAGAGCAAATTAAAATATATGGAAGTAAGATTATTGAAAAAGGTGAATCAGTTGAAGATGCAATTCAATATTCGTTCGTAATAGCCGAGGATAACAACGCATATCATGCATCTCCAGATAACAACCTTCTAACAATTGAAGGTCAGAAAACTATTGGTTTAGAAATAGTCTTACAGAAAGACACAATAGATAGTATAATAGTGCCAAGAGGTTCAGGATCATTAATTTATTCGATTTTTCGAGGTTTTGAAGATGCTTTTGCTTCCGGATGGATTACAGACTTCCCAAAGATTTACGCTGTTTCATTAGAAAAAACCAAAGCAGCTCATTTAGCAGAATCACTAGAGATTACGAAAGTATTTCTTTTAGAAGAAGTGAAAAAAATTATTCAAAGAACAAAAGGGAAAGAGATAGAAATCGACGCTGAGTCTATGCTAGATGAAGCTATGATTTTAGCTAAAAAGGAAGGTTTGTTTATTGAACCCGCCTCAGCCTCAGTATTAGTTGCTGCTAAAAATCTCATTCAAGAAGGATTAATAGACTCAAAATCTAGTATTGCTATTTTGTCAGGGTCTGGATTAAGTACACTAAATGTTTACGCTGCTAGATTAAGAGGAAAGAAGAAGGTTGTTTGGGGATTATCGGAAAGCTCAACTACAAAGTTTGAAATTCTCAATCTTATAGCTGGTAAAAAAGCTGATTATGGCTATTCCATTTGGATTTCTTTAGGTAAAAATCAATCTCTACAATCAATCTATCAGCACCTAACAGAATTAGAAGAAAAGGGATTGATTGCTCCCAGCGAGAAGGAAGCTAAAAGAAAACACTTTGAATTAACAAGAAAAGGTTTAGAAACTTTGGATAATATGAGAAATCTGATAGATTATCTGTGATTCAAAAATAATAAAACTTAGAAAAACCATTTATCTTTCTTTTTTCTTTGCATTAGATATCCACCTAAAAAGTTTTAAGGGAATATACAAGTTGTAACTTGAATATCTTTCTGTTGGTGAAACTGTGAGTACAAATGAAGAAAGCCTTAATCAAGAAACAAATCTATCTGTTCAAGAGAATTTATTAAAAAATAAAATTCTAAAAGAAGTCTCTTCTATACGTGGAATTGCGTTAATTGTATCTTTCACAGCACTGGTATTTCTATCAACATCGATTTTCTTCATCTATATTCCAGCTTCGAATGGATTTTTTAACATAGGAGAAGCTTTTGTTTATTTAGCTGCATTAATAGGTGGTCCTATAACTGGGGCAATTGCAGGTGGATTAGGTGCTTCAATGGCGGATTTAGCTTTAGGATTTGGTCAGTTTGCTCCTGCAACAGCAGTATTGAAGTTTCTTGAAGGTTTTGTGGTTGGACTTTTATTCCATTACAGCAGAAGAGTTTATGGTTGGTTAAAATATGTGTTTATGGGAATAATATGTTCATTCCTAATTGGTTTTTCTGCATTTCTAACTACTCAAACATTTAATATTGGTCTTTCATTTTATGGCGCTGGAGAATTTTCTGTTAATATTCCAGGATATGTTTTTTTGATATTTTCTATTATTCTCACGATAATAATTATACTAGTGCTTCTCCTACTCAAAGAAAAAGGTGAAATGGCACTTTCTTGCAGTTTAGGTGGGATTATAATAGTTATAGGCTATTATTTATATGAAATTTACATTCTCAGTTATGATCCATCTTTAGTTGCTCTTGAAATCCCCTTCAATATTGCACAAGTCATATTTGGTGCGGCAATAGCTATACCTATAGTATCCTACTTGCGAGAACTAGGGGTGATCCATTCGGATATTATGGAAGATAAAGTTATAGCAGAGGAAAAAGTACAAAAACAAATATCCAGTTAAATAATTAATACTTACCAATTATTGAGGATTATAATGCTCCAAATAAGGAATTTATCAGTCAAATATCATTTAGAGAAAAGCTATGCTCTTAATTCTGTAAATATTAATGCAAAAGCTGGTGAGTTCATTGTAATTGCTGGTCCAAGTGGGAGTGGTAAAAGCACTCTAGCAAACGTGCTTATGAGCTTGATACCTAATTTCATTAAAGCAGATATTGACGGCATTATCGAGTATAACAATGAATCAATATTTAGTTTGGACAGAAAAAGACTAATTAAATTGTTAGGATATGTACCTCAGTATCCTAGTGATTTCACTACATCTTTATTAGTTGAAGAAGAGATAGCATTTGTTTTAGAAAATCTTGCAATTGAAGCGAATGAAATTAATAAAAGGCTTGATTATATTCTAAATCTATTAAAGATAAAACACCTGAAAAAACGATTAATTACTGAACTAAGTTCTGGAGAATTACAAAGAGTGGCTTTGGCTGTTTCAATTGTTACAGAAGCCCCCTTGATAATACTCGATGAACCTATTGCAAGAATTGATTCAAAATCTGAAGTCATGCTAACTGAATTATTAAGAGATATTGCAGACAAAGGTCATCTAGTTATAGCTTTTGAACACCGATTAGACTACATTTTACAAAAAGCTGATAGGCTCATCATACTAGATGAAGGTAAAATTATTTCAGATGGACTACCAGAGAAAACAGTAGATTTATTGAAGAACATTGATCCTCCAGAAATATCTACACTCAAATGTTCATCAAAAGAACAAATACTATTAATTGAGGACGCAGTTGATAAATACGGAGCTCTTTTTTCAAACTTACTTGAAAAGCAATACAAACTTAATGACCCCAAGATTGCAGATGATGAAAATGATGTTTCGGTTAGACTAGACAACATTAGCTTTCGATATAACTCCAAAACGGCTATGGTTCTGAAAGACATAGATCTATCTTTGTATGCTGGTCAATCTATTGGATTGATGGGAATTAATGGTAGTGGAAAATCTACACTTCTAAAAGTCATTTCAGGCATTAATAAACCTGTAAATGGTGAGCTTTACCTTAATAATACAAGAGTTAAAAGCATAAGGAGAAGTAAAAATCACGTGATTTTAGTTCCTGAAAATGCTAAACTGTTTTTAATTGGCCCAACACCTTTTCGTGATTTATCTAGAATTATTAAAGAACCTAAAACAATTCAATTATTGTATACGGAAACAGCTTTAACTCACCTTATGAATAAGAAACTGTATCATTTAAGTGAAGGAGAAAGAAGGTTGTTTGCTATTGTGAACGCATTTCAATTCTCAGATGATATTATTATAATTGATGAACCAACCATTGGTTTAGATAAATGGGGACGAAAGATTCTTTCTAATTTCATTAAAAGTGCAACAACTAATAATAAGACAGTAATAATGGCTTCCAATGATCCTAGGATTTTTGTTGATCTTGATAGATTAATTGTCATTCAAGATGGTAAAATAGGTCTTGACGGTGATCCAAGAGAAGTTCTATATGAACTAGAAAACAAAACTGATTTAATTCCAAATCAAATTGTTTGTTTCATCCAAATGATGGAAGAACAATTTCAATTAAAATTACCTCATTTCGTAAATGCAAATGAAGTAAATGAATTTCTAAGGAGAGTTAGATAGATGTCTTTTATGTTAAGAAGAATATACGATGGATTTCTGTTTAAACCTGATAGGTTTCATATCCATCCTTTGCTTGGGTTAACAATTATTATTCTACAATTTGGTTTTCTAATACCTAACATCAATTGGTCTCTTGCACTTCTCCTCTCATTTGTTATTCTTGAGAATATACTATTTAAAAATATTAGAGGAGCACTTAGCATTCTGTGGTCACTCCTACCCGTCATTGTAATTCTTGGTGGTTTAACTTATCTTTTTGGAGGATGGATACTTTGTTTTCGAGTACTATCTAGATTCCTTATTGGAGCAATAGGTTTTTCCTTTTTCTTTACCTCAACCAATCCATCAGATCTAACTAGATCTTTAGAAAAACTGCATATTGGATCAAAAGTAGCGCTAATACCTTCCTTAGCTCTAGTAATAATACCTCGAATTGCTAAAGATTCTGAAGATACGTTTAACACTCTACGTTTAAGAGGTGAAATTCAAGGAGGGTTTTACCGTTGGTTACCAAAAACATTAGCGATTCTTATTGCTTCGGTAATCTATAGATCGGAATTCTTAGCTCAATCACTTTATTTCAGAGGATTTGGTATCCAAAAAAGAACTCATTACA
>DAOVRE010000120.1 GCA_030628305.1 Candidatus Heimdallarchaeota archaeon
CACTATGGATATGATTGTTTCCGTTGAAGATGTATTAAGAATGGAACTTGTTGATAAAAACCTAACCGATAAAAAATATTTGGCAATTGAGCATTCTTCAAAATTGAATGTAAACAACATCAAATTTCATCCTGGTGGTTCAGCAGCAAATATCTCCTGCGATCTATCTAGCATTGGTTTACATACAGCATATATAGGAGGAGTTGGAGAAGACTTCAATGGTAAAGCATGTTTAGAAGATATGCAAAACCATGGAGTTGATACTTCGGGCATTAAAATATTTGATGAGGACGTAACAGCTGTTTCTGTAATTATACAAACGCCTTGGGGCAGAGATAGTTCAATATTAGCATACAAAGGAGCAAACAATCTCTTCTCTGAAGAACACATATGTGATGAGATGTTATTATCTACAAGATGCTTTGTTTGGACATCATTGACTTCTAACAACGGCATTAAAGCAATAGAAAAATGCATAAAACTAGCCAAATCTATTAATGGTTTAATTGCGGGGGCACCATCGATTTCAATTATAAAAAATCGTTCAAAGGAAGTAATTAATCTGCTTCAACAAAGTGATGTTGCAAGTTTAAATGAAGAAGAACTTATTGCTCTCACTAATGAAGCAGATATAAAGAAAGGAATGAAGAGATTGTTTGATTTAGGCATTAAGATTGTTAATGTCACATTTGGAAAAGAAGGTCAATGGTTGAGTGATGGAAAGACAATTATAAAGACCAAGCCTCCAAAGGTCTTTGCAGCTGATACAACTGGTGCGGGTGATGCAACCATCAGTGGCATCATTTATGGCATATTGGAGGAAAAGAGTCTTGTGGAAACTGCTAGAATAGCAGCTTCATTAAGTGCAATGGAGATTGAATCACCAGGTGTGAGAGTAGGAACGCCAGTAAAATATACAGAATTAGAAGAATTCATGAAAAAGCATCCAATTACTCAGACAATAGTAGATTTCTGAATGAAAATAGATATAAAACAATCATAGACTAAGGTAAATTTCATCCAAGACTTATTACAATTTCAAAAACTTGTTAGAATATTTGTTGAATCCTATTGCATTGTCAACGTGTTCAAGTTCCAGTGAACAGATTCATCAAATCAGCAAATGATGAAATTATGAAATCAGGTTTTTCAAGCTCAAGTCTCGACCGAGTAAAATTTCCAAGATCCCCTAAAATCCCCACAGTTTTTGTTCCTGCAGCTTTACCAGCTCTGATATCTTGAGGAAAATCGCCAATCATGGCACACATTGAGGGATCCTTACCTAGTTCCATACATGCTAGTAATAAAGATTCTGGATAAGGTTTGATCTTCTTTACTTTATTTCGTGTAATTATAACATCAAAGTTGTTTAAGAATTCGATATGTTCCTTAACTCTGTTAACAGTCTTGTCACCAGCATTTGTAACAATAGCTAAATCGTAACCTCGGGAATGAAGAACTTCCAAAATATCATTTACACCATCAAGTGGAACTATGTTTTTAAAAGCCATAGAATCAGATTTAACATTTCTTAAAACCTTAACAACATCAAAAAGAGAGAGTTTCAATGCTCGGGCTGATTTCCACACCATCTGTAGTTTTAATAGTTTTGAACTGCCTTGTGAGGTTTCCATTACTTGAGTTATCATGTTATCTAGAACCTCTTGCCTTTTTTGTTTATCATAATCTGGCTTAACCTTATCGAAAGCTCTTATGAATGGATTCCACCATCTTTCACCAAGATCAATAAGTGTACCATCCATATCAAAAAGCAGAGTATTTACTTCAGCTATTGGAATCATGTCTAACTGAACCAAAAGTATGATTATAATAATGTTATTAATCTATCAAAAACATCTAATTTGCTAACCAGAAGTCTTTTTAGATAATATTATTTGTTTTGACATAATGTCAGATGCTTCTGAGTGGTCCAAAAATAGTGAAATAAAAAACTGTATTGCGGATTTTTGGTACGTTTATTGATGTGTTTCCTTTTGTTGGATCAATTTGGGGAATTATTCACTTTGTATTAAACACAACCAATAATCCATTTGCGGGTATCAGTTTAATAGTTATCATAATTCTTTTCTTAATTGTGGCAACTTACTTCAGTAAGATACTCTTAGGAAACGCCTGTAAAAAATGTGCAAATTTCTCTTGTTCTATGAACAAAGTTCCCTATGAAATTGTAAAAATATTCCTAGAGAAAAATCCAAAAATGAAGAAAGCTTGGATTGAAGTAGGTTGGAAGGATGAATGAGCAAGTTCTAGATAACAAAACATAAAGAGGTTCATTATCCGAAAAACTTTTTTGCTTGCTTTTAAATTTGAATTGTAAAACAATGAAAATCTTTATTCTAATAGGATTACAATTAAGTGGTAAATCGTCTCATGGTTATAGACTAAGAGTAGAAGAAGACATACCAATGATAGAAACAGGACATGCGGTCTATCATGAGCTGAAGCGCTTGAAACTAATAGTCAATCATAAGAATACTAGTAAAGTCATCATTGGATTGTTAGCCCAAAATCCTACAGCTTTTACACGTACAATACTAGATTATGAAAAAGAAACGTATGAAGGAGCTAAGTGTCTTATTTTAAATGGTGTAAAATCACCAGCTGAAGTTGAATATGTACAGAACCGTTTTGGTAAAGATAGTGTAACAGTACTTGGTTTTCATTGTAGTCAACGCACACGTTTTAGTAGAGTAACTAATCCAGATAGGTTCAGGGTTTCTGGTCAATACCACGAAAAAACCCAAGAAGATCAAGATTTAGCAAAATGGGAGAATTTCAAAAGTAGAGATATAAGAGAGATTGGTCTAGGTATAGGAAATGCTCTCGCTTTTGCGAATGAAATAATCAGCACAGAGGATAATTTCTGGCCCTATAATTCATTTGAGAGTTCGTATAAACAGTTTCACAAGAATATTTTTGACAGATTAACAAGGTCTACATAGCAATACAATAATCTGAGAGCATTATTTTTTTGGAGAACTTGGATAAGTTCCAATAGGCATTAACACGCGTTTTGTACTAGAAACTATGCCATTTTCCTTTTCAGGAAGAGTTATTGCATCAATCTGTGCCTCACCTAATGCTACCAGTTCATTCTTCAATGTATAAATTGCTACCATTTTCCCTGCTTTAAATTCTTCTGAATACTTTGAAACACCCGGTAAAGCTAATGGAGCACCATGACAAAGAGGATTAACTGCGCTATCCTTGATATTAATTTTTGGAATGTGTTTTACCCCATATTCCATTGGCAGAATTATATTTCTCAAAGGATTTTCATCTTTTTCTTCTTTGTACCATTCAAAAGCATCATATAAATCATGGAGAGTTGATAGGAAATCAGTTTCCGAAAATGGTCCAGAGCGTGTTCGTCTAAGCTCCTTCATATGAGCTCCACACGATAAACTTTGCCCAATATCGTGACAATACTTTCTCACATAAAATCCTGCTTGGCTACTTATCCTGAAAAGAACTTCTCTTTCTTTTATATCAAGAATCTCTGAATTATAGATGGTTCGAATTCTCAACACTCTTTTTACACTTGCTCTTAATGGAGGCCTTTGATACAAATCACCAACATAATCTCTGATAATTGATCTTACTCTTGATTCATCAATATCTGCATGTAATCGCATATTTCCAACATATTCTTTTCCAGCGAGAAGAAGTGTATCCAATATTCTAGTTGCTTTTCCTAAAGCTGTAGGAAGAACACCAGTTACTTGTGGATCCAATGTTCCAGAATGACCTGCCTTTGGAATTCCAAGAATTTTTTTTACATAACTAACTACTTCGTGGCTTGTTGGATTTGGAGGTTTGTCCAAGTTGATAATACCATAATTCAACAATTCAGCAATTGTTCGATTTGAAGGTATTTTTCCCCACTTAAAGTCAGTTGTATCTCTGGAAAGTATCTTTAAGGGGTGTTTAGAGTCGTCAAATGATAACTTGGGGGGGGAAAAAACTAATGTCATGATGTATCAACACGGAGTACAAAGAAAAATAGAGATATAAGGTTTGAGGAACTTAAATCTGTGGAACTACCACTTCTTCCATGAATTCCTTTAAACCTGCTTCATCGATAGCTGCAGAAACATCGTCATCGCTTGCATCTCGTTTTACTGAAACCAATTTATCAGTTGGTTCCAAATGCATTACATTGCATTTTCTTCTTCTAACTGATGTTAGTGCTTTTGGACCTGAAACTAAAACATAATTTTGATTAATTAAATCCACAATCACAGCTTTCTTTCCTGCTTCTCTTCCGTCTGTTTTTACTATAATTCTTCCAATTTGAATTGCAGTCACTTTTATTCACCTTTTGTAATTTTCTTAACTGATGCCATTATTATATCAACACACTCAGCTGCATCATATTTTTTGGTGTTGATTATTACATCATAGATGGACAAATCAGAGATATTAATATTATAGAGTTTTTGATATCTGTCTCTTTCTGATTCTTCTCTCATCAATGTCTCTATTTTGATTTCTTCTATAGATCTATTTTCTCTTTCAGCAATGCGTTGGATTCTTGTCTTCACCGGTGCTGTAATGTAGATTATCAAATCAGCAACCTTTCTTAGAATCCATCCACCTAATTGAGCGTCAACTATAATACCGTCTTCTGTTTGTGCAAGTTCTAATGTTTTTTTATCTATATATCGATCAATTTCTTCATCGACTTCTGCACTTTCACTAAATTCTTCAAGATTCATTCCTTTTTCTCTAGCCATTTCTCTAAATAGTTGTCCAGCTGATACATATGTATAATTCAACAACTCTGCTACAGTTTTTGCAGCTGTGCTTTTTCCTGAACCATGCGGACCAGAAATAGCTATTATTGGTAAAATCGCCACTTCCCTTATTTTCGAACATTCGCCTTAATTGCACTTTTTAAACATTTTGAGCACAAATGACCTGCATGTTGTCTACTAGGGAGATGCTCAGAGCGGGACATTTTTCTTACTTTGCTTTGAGGTCCAAATGCAACACCATGGAGGATAGCTCCACATTGCGAACAATGTGGTTTTTTAGTTCGTTTGGAAATTTTCTTTAATCTAGTTTCAGATGGAGTTCGTACTAATCTTGTTTTTGAAACACGTAATGATGGTCTAACCATAAATTTCTCCTCATTTGTTTGTTTTAGATCGAAGTTTGTTTTTTGCAAGTTGTTCTTTTTTGGAAACAGAGGTTTGCTTCAAAGGTTCAATTTTCTTGCTCTTTTTCTTTGTATGAGTTGCTCCTGAGGGAGTTGCACCAAATATTCTACTAAGCAATGAACCAAAAGCAAAAGATACCATAAAATACCAAAGAGTAAAAGGTACTTTTGAAAATCCATTAAAAGCTGGGTCTTCCCATCCTGCAGATGTTTGGAACCACGGTGTTCCTAACCAAGGAAAATTGCCAAGATTAAAGGGTAACCATGCATAATTATGTCCAAGATCTCCACTTGGAAAAGCGGATCTAAGTATGGCAAATAAGAGCAGGAATGGTATGGTTGTAAAAAGCATTGGTTTCATTCTTTTGAACATCATTGAGGATTGAAGTTTCTTTACTCTTTCCTCATCTCTCTTAACACTCAACCATAATTTCTTATCAGCAGTTTGCATTGCTGTTTTTCTCTTTTGATTCCAATCGTTAACCTTCTGCATACTTTCCTTTAATGCATCAGTATCAAGAATCAATCGGGTAGCAAATGTAGAGATACTTGCAAGAAAAACTGCAGTAAGTGCGATAAATATTGCAGATGTAGGAAGCTCATTCCAGTTATTACTGGATATCCAATCTGCAATTCCCGAAAACCAATCATCCCAGAAAGCCA
>DAOVRE010000271.1 GCA_030628305.1 Candidatus Heimdallarchaeota archaeon
AGTAAAATTTCTCTACTTTATTTTGCTAAATCTAAGCTGATTCTGCAATATTCACCTGGTTTTAGATTGATATTTGGAAGTGATGGAGATTCGCCTTTTACAAAGGTTATAGCGCCCATTATAATTCCTCCAACAGGTTCCATTTTTTCATTAAAATACTTTTGTTCAGTTGCAACGCAAGGTGGGAAGAAGTACACATATGTTCGCAATTGTTGCACAGGCAGATGCAATTAAATCATCTCATGTAGAAATAACAAAGAAAAATAAATAAATGTGAATACCAATCTTGAAAGTATATAGTGAATTACTGGTAAAAGTGACAAACATGAACAACAAAAGAATGGTTCGAGGGATAGTGAGCATTGTAATCCTAATAAGTTTAATTTCAAGTAACACAGAAGCAGCGCTGCTGTCGAACGTAGAAGTTAACATAGGAGATGTTTTTGAATACAAGTATAATCAAGTACAATTATTTCTACGACATAATGGAACAATTTATGTTAATTATCTAGGTGCAGATGTAGTTGGAAAAACCATAAACATAACTGTTGATGATTTCTATGAAACAACAGACCAAAGCTTCATAGGTTTCAATTATGATCGAATTGAGTTTAATCAAACTGAAAGATTCGACAATATAACAAAAGAATCACACACATTCCTTGATTATTGGTTTGACACATATAGATTTGTGGAACTGGCATTTAACGCTACAACAGCTAGTTTTAATCCAGAGAATTATGAAGTTCATCCACCTGATGAAAATGCGGTTTATGATTATAATATGTTAATTGGTATGCCAATCTTTGCGACAACGAACTTAACCTACTACGAAGATATAGAGGAAAATGGATTCCCGGAAGTTGGAGATATATATTTGTTGAAGAACAGAGATAAGGGAGAAGTAAAAGAGAATTTGAAATATTCCCGAGAAGAACAAATAACGTTTCAAGAAAATATTTTGAAGGTTAATGTAACAAATGAAGATACACTTTCGGGGATTACAACAACTGAAGAGGATTGGAGTGTTCACAGCCTAACACGATATGAGCTGACAGTTGATGCAGAACAAGGATTAGTAAAGAAGCTTCTTTTTGAGCATAGTTATGAAATTGCGGTAGGAGAACAAGATACTGAAGTGGTAACAATTGTTTCTTTTGAACAATTAGTTCCAGAGAATTTTACTATTGACTTTAGTTTAACAATACCTCTACTAATAGCGTCATCAGTTCTATTTGTATATGTGTTAAGAAGAAGGAAAGTATAGCAATCTTTTCTATTCTTTTTTTGCTACAATCATAAATCGGGGGTTCTTAACCTCAATATAACCCTCAGCAAATATTTTTTCATGTAAAGCAAATAGCTTGTCTTTGTATTTTTCTATAGAAAAATCAGAAATTGCCCATGGAACGATTTTTAGGAAGAAAACAACTGCTCCAATATCAAAGAATCTTGCAAGCTGTACACCAGCTAATTTTTCTGTTATGTTAAATCCCGCACGTTCTAGTTCTTTAGAAGCCGATTTCAGTGTCCATTCATCAGCAGTGCAAGTAGCACCTAGAAGATCAGCTAGTTCCTTATCATTACTACCATCAACTTGCTTAGTGATGAATTCTCCACCTTTTTTCAATATTCTAAATACTTCTGTAGCATCATAGTATTCGTGCTGGTTGATTATCAATTCAAATTCTTTGTTTTTGAAAGGGAGAGAACCATCGCCACAAATCTTGACAACTTTAACGCCCAAAGGTTCTAGACGTTTCTTTGCGAGAGGAACGTTGGGTCCAAAAGCTTCAGTTGCGCAAGTATGTTTGGGGAAAGGTTGAAAGTTATTAGCAAGAAATTCCCCTCCGCCAGTACCCATATCTAATAGAGAATCTACTCCAATCAATTTAGGCAAAATTTTACTGGCATAACTCCATGGCAAAGGAGAAGAAACCATTCGGTCTCTAATATGGGAAAAGTCCCAACCAGAGAAAGGATGTTCATACTCTTGAATTAAAAACTCAAAAAGTTCTTCTCGATCTAACATAAAATTCTCACTAAGAAAGAAAAAATATTATTGCCAATATAACTTTATGTCTCCAGCTATGCTCATGGAAGACTAATACAAAGGATTACACAGAAGAAGAAAAAACGAATAAGAACATTTTCCCAAAAGATAGATTGTAGCTATTTCTTGTAATGCGTGTAAGTTTCTCAAAAAGAGTTATGATACTTATTTGTCTTCTTGCCTTATTAGACAAAGCTAGGTACATGTCGTGCTTAGAGCTCATGATATAGGGCGAAGACACTCTATACTCACTCTTAGTTGATACATCAGTTTCTTTCTCATCACCCGTTGTAGATGCGACACCTTCTACTAGTTATTATACAACCCAAACATTATCTGATAACACATATTATTGGCGCGTAAGATCCAAAGATTCTGTCAACAACTGGGGAAGTTGGAGTAGTAGTTGGTCTTTTACAATAGATACAACAGCTCCCTCTGTGCCCACTTTAGCTAGCCCAGAAAATAATTTTGAAACAAGTGACAACACACCCTATCTTGATTGGCTTGAAGTAGCAGATACTTATGAGTATCAAGTCCAAGTCGATACTTCAGATTCTTTTCCTTCACCCATAATAAATGTAGGAGGAACAGTTAATACTTACTACCAAATTTTATCTAGCCTTTCAGACGATGTTTACTTCTGGAGAGTAAGAGGGGTAGACCTTGCAGGTAATGTTGGAGATTGGAGTGCCATAAGATCATTCACAATCGACACCTTAGGACCCATTGCACCTTTATTAGTTTCCCCAGATGATGTTCTCTATAAGCTCGGCAAGAAACAACCTTGCTTTTTCACATTGACCCATTGCACCTTTATTAGTTTCCCCAGATGATG
>DAOVRE010000159.1 GCA_030628305.1 Candidatus Heimdallarchaeota archaeon
AACGTCGTCGTTAAGCTAGAAAGACCAGGATACAGGTTGAAGTATAGACAACACAAACGAAAGAAAGTACCAAAGAAGCACTTACTTACCCCCTCTGAATCTATGGAATTTATTAGAACAGAGTTTGAGGTACAAATAATATAGGTGACGGAAATGCAAGAACGAAGAGAAATTAAATATGGAAAAGGCTCAAGAAAATGCAGGCGCTGTGGAACACATCAAGCTATCATTAGACGTGGTGGTTTGTATGTTTGCAGACGTTGTATTAGAGAAATATATTCCAAAATCGGCTTCAAGAAAACAGGAAGCCGAGGAGGCTAAGGAGGTAATAAAAATGCAAATGGATCCATTAGCAGATGCTTTAGTTGCAATACTTAATGCTGAAAAAACAGGTAAGAAAACCGTCACTGTTAAACCCGCTAGTAAAATAATTGCGAACGTTTTCAGAACAATCCAAAGAGCAGGATATCTTGGTGAACTTGAATTTATTGAAGATCATCGTGGAGGAATGTTCGAAATACAACTGATGGGAAGAATTAACAAATGTGGTGTTATCAAACTTCGATTTCCAGTTAAGCATGATGAATTAGAAGATGAAGAAAGAAAATACCTACCTGCAAGAGGTTTTGGTATCCTTGTAATGACAACATCTGAAGGAGTAATAACTCACGAGGATGCAAAAGAACGTGGAATAGGTGGAAGACTATTAGCTTACATATATTAGGTGATAATAATGAAGCAAGTATATATTGAACGAGATGTTGAATTACTCGAAGACTTGAAAGTGACTATCGATGGAACTGTTGTTTCCATGGAAGGTAAAAGAGGTAAACTTACCAAAAACTTCGAAATTTTCAAAGTAGATCTAAAGAAATCAAAAGACAAAATCAATGTCAAATCCTATTTCATTAACAAAAAGAAAAAGGCGAAAATGCTTGCCGTTGTGGGCTATCTTCGAAACATGATGATAGGCGTAACACAAGGTTATGTCTATAGGTCAAAAATAATCTTCAGCCACTTTCCAATTACAGTTGAACCTGATAACAAGAAACGCCAAATAACAATCAAGAACCTCTACGGAGGTAGAAAACATTTGATTGTTCCCATTGTAGGAGACGATACAACTGTTAAGGTTGACAAAGATGATGTTATCATTGAAGGCATTGACAAAGAAGCTGTTGGACAAACCACTACCAATATGAAAGAAATCTGTAGATTAAGGGGTAAGAGAAAGAAAGACCCTGAAACATTTATGGATGGAATCTGGAAGTGGGCTAGCGAATAATTTTCCAATTCTTCTTTTTTTATTTTCTTGATTTTTCTTGATTATTTATTTTATTACTTAACAAATTTTTCCTTTATTCAGTTCATCTATATCTTTCATAGGACATGATGTTTGAGACTTGTTTTAGTATATTCATTCCGCTTTAGTTTTTCTTAACAATAAAAAGTATTAAAAACTACAGCTAGATGATAGCTTACAACCAAAATAAGGTAACATTCTACAGTGAGTGCCTATGACAGACGATAAGAAACGTTTACTAAAAAAACGTAAGGAAATCAGTGCTCGAAGACCTAACTTTGTTAGGCAAGAAAGCTGGCGTTACAACAGAGTAAAGAAAAGCTGGCGTAAACCTAAGGGTATTGATAATAAAATGAAAGAAAAGCGCAAAGGTTATCCTGCTATGGTTAGCATCGGATACCGAGGACCAAAAGCTGTCAGAGGTCTGCACCCTTCGGGATATCACGTAGTTCATGTTGCTAATATCTATGAACTTGAAGAAGTAGATAAAGAAACTGAAGCAGTTATGATTAAGCACACCGTTGGTGCTCGTAAGAGGCAGATGATTCTAGACAATGCAGCTGATTTGGGGCTTAAGATATTGAACCCACCTGCAAGTATAGATGAAATTGGTGATATGCTTGACGCAACTTCACTTGAGGAAGAATACGAATTACTTGAAGATGATATTGGTGACGATTTCGAAGACGATTTCGAATTGGACGAGGATCTTGAACTCGATGAATTAGCAGATTCTGACAAGGAAGAAAAATAAAATGAGGTTAGAATATGGACGTTAAAACACAAAGAAGATTAGCAGCAAAAATCCTCAAAGTTGGATCCAATAGAGTCAAAATTAATCCTGACAGCCTATATGATCTTTCTCTTGCTATTACTAGAGAAGACGTAAGACGTCATATTGATGACGGTGATATTAAGAAAAGGAAAATTATAGGTGTTAGTAGAGGACGAGCTCGAGCTGTAGCAGCTAAAAAGAGAAGAGGTCAAAGAATTGGTGTTGGTAGCCGCAAAGGTCCAAAATATTCCAGGCTTTCAAAGAAAGACAGATGGATTAGCAAAATCCGTGTCCAGAGAAAGTTCTTGAAACAATTAAGGGACGAAGGTTATATCGACACTACAACTTACCGAAAACTGTATTTGCAGTCAAAAGGTGGTTTGTTCCGTTCTGTGAGATATCTCCGAAATTATATAGCCGAACATGGACTCTCTAAGAAGAGACTTCCTGAATTATAAGAGGTGTTAAGTTATGTCAAGTCGAAGAAGAAAAAGAGGACCAAAGAAGAGAAGGAAATTACAACCTAAGATGAAACGTCAAGGACCTCTCTATAGAGTGCCTTTTAGAAGACGAAGAGAGCTTAAGACTGATTATGGTCAGCGTAAGAGATTATTGAAATCAGGTAAAATAAGAGTTGTAGCAAGAACATCGAATAAACAAGTTTCAGTACAATTTGTTATGTCAAAGATTGGTGGAGATCAAACATATATTCAGATCAGATCAGGCGATCTTAAAAAATATGGTTGGGACATCGCAACATCTAATTTACCTGCATCGTACCTAACAGGTTATCTTGCTGGAAAAAGAGCTTTGAAAGCTAAAATCAAAGAAGCTATTTTGGATATCGGAACACACACTGCATACTCTGGGACAAAAATATTCGCAACTCTCAAAGGTGTTGTTGACGCAGGTGTTAATGTTCCTTGCAATGAAATCATGATGCCATCTGAATCTAGAATCAGAGGAGATCATATTCAATCATACGCAAAACTTCTGGCTAAAGAAGATAAATCCAAGTATGATAGATACTTTGCTAAATACTTAGCCGCAAGCAAGAAACCTGAAAAGATAACTGAGTATTTTGAAGAGACAAAATCAAAAATTGATTCAATGGGATGAGGTATAGAAAATGAGTAGAAATATGTTTTTAGATTTAGAAGAATGGGAACCTCGAACTCGTGTTGGAAGATTAGTAAAAGAAGGTAGAATTACAACTATCGATGAACTATTCCAACAAGGTCTTCCTTTAGCAGAACCTGAAATAGTTGACATTCTGTTTGGTGACACCCTGGAGGACGATGTGATTGATATAAGTCTTGTTCAAAGACAAACAGATGCAGGTCGAAAACGTAAATTCCGTGCAACTGTTGTTGTTGGAAACAAAAACGGTTATGTTGGTGTAGGTGAAGCAAAACTCAAAGAAATAGGTCCAGCTATTAAGAAAGCGATGGTTAATGCAAAATTGAACATCAGACCTGTTAGAAGAGGATGCGGTTCATGGGAATGCAACTGTGGAGGACCACACACTGTTCCTTTCAAAGTAACAGGTAAAGTGGGGTCTACAAAGGTTGTTCTATATTCAGCACCCAGAGGATTGGGATTAGTCGTTGGAAACACTGCTAAAACTGTTTTAGAATTAGCAGGTATATCCGATGTTTGGAGCAAAACATTTGGTGAAACACGAACTACTTCAAATTTTGCAAAAGCAACTTTTGAAGCTTTGAAGAACACCTATTCGATAATGGCTCCATACGACTGGACACGAAGATAAGGAAAGTGATTTACATGAGTGAAAAACAAGATACTCTAGAATTGTTAGCAGTTATCAGAATTAGAGGAAGAATTAATGTCTTCTATAAGATTCAACAAACTTTGGATATGTTAAACATTCGAAAGACAAATTATATGTCATTATTTCCTAACACTCCTTCCACCCTTGGTATGCTAAAGCGTGCAAAAGACCATGTCACTTGGGGTGAAATAAACCAAGAAGCTTTAGAGCATGTACTAAGGAAAAGAGGAGAGGTTGAAGGAAGAACTAGATTGACTGATAAAATTGTTAAGGAAAACACTGAATATCCAACTATAAAGTCGCTTTCAAAAGCTCTAATTAAAGGAGAAACTATAATTCAAAAGATCCCTACACTAAAAAAGTTTTTCAGACTACATCCTGCAAGAAAGGGTTACAAATCTGTTAAAAGAAGCTTCGCAGATGGTGGAGATTTAGGTTATAGAGGTTCAGCTATAAATGAGCTTATTGTGAGGATGGCGTGATCAAAATGACAGTTAGAACAAAAAAGAAACACGGAAAACGTCGTGGATACAGAACCCATGGATGGGGAATTGTACGAACCCACAGAAAAAGTGGTATGCGTGGTGGAGTAGGTAATACTGGTCCTAAGTCAACACACTGGATTCAAACCATCAAAGGTTTGCGTCCTCCAATTGGAAAACGTGGTTTCATCCGTCCTAGAGAATCCATAAAAGAAAATGTTGTAATCAATGTCTCTCATTTAGACTCAATGTTGAAAACCCTTGAACGTGATGGAAAAGTCACAAAGAAGGGTACTAAATATGAAGTCAATTTGACTGAGCTTGGTTACACTAAACTTCTTGCTCAAGGTGAAGTTAGCTCTCCAATGAACATTATAGTTGCTGAAGCTAGCGAAAGAGCAATAAAGAAGATAGAGTCTGCTGGTGGCAAAGTCCAACTAAGCAGCTCTGACTAATTTTTTTTTCTTTATTTTATCTCTTTTTTTGGAATACCATATAATAAATTTTAAATATTCACTGCTGTTTACTCAAAACGAGTAAAATTATTTTATGCTTGGTAGTGATTA
>DAOVRE010000175.1 GCA_030628305.1 Candidatus Heimdallarchaeota archaeon
AAGCACTGTTCCAAGAATTGCTGCGACTAAAGTGTTAATGAAAATGAAAGTCAGTGTAATTACAAAAGCAGTAATGAGAAACGATAGTAGAAAAATTCTTTTTGGGACAAGTTCTCCTTTTATTATTTGAGCAGTATACCTTATAGGGACATTGATTTCTTTTATTTCTAGACCTGCTTGAAGGAGTTTATATCTATTCGTAGGAAGTTTTTCTACTAATTCAGCTTCTACCAGTTTATCTATATGCCACAATACTGTACTAGGGCTATTAAAATCTAAATTACGTTTAGCTTCACGAACCCCAAAACTTTCAGGAAATTTTGCTTTTGCAAAGAGAAAGAGCTTTAAAGTAGCAGGATGATCAAGGGCTTCAGCTCTTTGAGTATCTTGAGGATTCACACAATAGGTATATCATAGGCAGTTAAATCTTTTATCCCAAAAAACTGTGAATGTTGGATCATATTAGAATTGCAGATACACTAAAATTGTTGTCATTTAAGAAGATTAAAAAGATTCGAATTTTACTTTATTATGGTAAATATGATTAAGATTACACGTTTGTTTGGAACACCTTGGTGCTCTGATTGCAAGGTATCCAAATCTTTTCTAGCTGAACAACGTATAGAATATCCATATATTGATATTACAGACGATGAAGAAGCTGCTTTGTTTGTTGAAAGTGTCAATGATGGCAAAAGAAAAGTTCCGACAATAGAATTTTCAGATGGAACTTATCTTGTTGAACCTACTAATGCTGAGTTAGCAAATAAGCTAGGTTTAGTTACACGACCTACAAAATCTTTGTATGATGTGCTAATTATTGGAGCAGGTCCTGCAGGATTAACTTGTGCTATTTATACCTCCAGAGAAGGGTTTGATACTATTGTTATCGAGAAAGGCGCTCTTGGAGGAAGGATGAATTTCACTGAAAGAATAGAAAATTATCCGGGCTTTCCCGAAGGTATAGAGGGTATCGATCTCGCTGTTAACTTCACAAAGCAATCTGAAAGATTCGGTGTAGAGTTACTAAAAGCTACAGAAGTAACAAAGATAGAGAAAGAAGGAGAAATTTTCAGCGTAACAACCTCACATGGTGACAGTATCAAGGCAAAAACCGTTGTTATATCTACAGGTAGTATTTACCGTACTCTTGGAACAGAAGGTGAGACGACCTTATTAGGTTACAAGATTCACTTCTGCCCCGTTTGTGATGGACCGTTTTACAAAGATAAGAAGGTTCTAGTTATGGGTGGAGGGAATTCTGCTTTAGAAGAGTCACTCTTCCTTGCTCGTTTTGCTTCTGAGATTTATGTGGTAGAAATAATGGACAATCTTACTGCTACAAAAGCTATTCAGGATCAAGTAGCTAAAGAACCAAAAATCAAAACTTTCACCAGCTACGAAATTCAAGAATACATTGTTGGAGAAAAGAAGAAACTAGAGGGTGTAAGATTCTTTGATAGAGCAAATAATAAGCAAGTAACCCTCAACCCCGATGGTGTTTTTCTACTTGTAGGACTTAAACCCAATACAGAAATTGCAGAAGGTGTTGTGGAACAGGATAAAAGAGGATTTATTAAAACTGATGAGAAGATGATGTCTAATATCTCTGGGCTTTTTGCTATAGGTGATTGCAGAAGCCAGTCTACTCAACAAGTGGCAGCTGCAGTTGGTGAAGGAGCTATAGTAGTTGCAAAGATTAGAGAACTCTTGAAAAAACATTAATTATTTTCCTCTTATTTTTCCTCTTCTTCTTGATTTACCCTCTTTTTCTCCAATTCTTCCAATCTCTTTCTAGGGAGCATTTTCTTTTTACCCAGCTGAACTATTATTGGGATGATGGTTCCAAAAGTCAGTAAAGCTCCTATAGGTATAGGTGCCCAATCCAAGAACCAAATTAGATCGTTTGGTCCATAGGCTAAATCAATTATTAGGAGATAAATTGACAATAGCAAAAAGAATGTAGGACCAACAAACCAAGCTAGTTCAGGTCTTCTAACAACAATGATGTTCAGAACATAAATCAGTAAAAATCCTAATGCTGGCCAATATACCCAGTCAAAAGTTCTTGCTGGATTACCTATTGAATAATCTATGATTGCTAGAAAACCTGCAATAAGTACTAAATTGAGAGGAGTCACCCACCATTTGAATTTTTTAGAACTACTTTTTTCTTTTTTCTTTGTTATCATTTCATTCACCATCAGTTTTTTCTTTTTTCTCATCTTGTTTTAATGATTCTAGAAATTCTACAACTTTTTGGAATATCTCGTCTTTATCTTCATCAAAAAGAACTGTATGCCCAGATTTTGTAGCAGTAAATGTCTCAACTCTCTTGCTTTTTACAACTTGTTCAAGTAAGCTAATATTTGAAAGGGGTACATGATGATCATATTTTGCTCCAACGATGAGTAATGGGGCTTCAATTTTCTTCAAATCTTCTCTTGTAACTTCCATCAAATCGAACATCTCAACAACACCAGGTAAACTTGAAGCTCGATATGATTTTACTCCCGCTTCATCGTGCAGTTTCATGTGACCCTTTTTCCTTGGCCATTTACTAACGAATTTGGAAAATGATGGAAGTATTGGGATAGGTAAACCATGATACAGTTTCCCTAAATCAAGGGGGGCACATAGGCTGATAATGGCATCCACATCCCTGTTTGCTGCAAGGAGCAAAGATAAAGTTCCACCCATTGAATGTCCTAGAATAGAGATGTTTGCACATGTCTTTGAAAGTTTATCATATCCTTGAAGGACAGATTCATACCAATCGATGAAATCAGTTGTAGTAAGATCTCGTACAGTTGATCCATGACCTTTGAGCAGAACTGCTTCAACAGTGTAGCCCTTATTGTTCAATATCTCTCCTACCTCTCTCATTTCAGCAGGATTAGAACAATATCCATGAACCAGTAGAACTCCATATTCCGTACTTCCTTCAAGATGAAAAGGTTTAGCACTCTCTATTAAACTCCTGTCTATAAGAGACGGTCGCAGATTATGGAAATATGCACTCAATGTTTCTATGTTTAACATAACTTTCAATACAGCAGTAGTACCTCTTTGAGGAAATAATAGTCGATAAAACCACCTAAGGAAATTACCATAAGGACTCAGAACTTTTTTGTATGCTTTTTCTTGTTCAAAAGTATCTGGTATAGGAAGGATAAGATGCTTTAACCAACGAAAAAAATCTATGTAACTTTGCGCTAGATTGCTTAGAAACACTTTCCAAGCATTCCATGTAGTATCAAGCCGCGCTCTTCTTTCGTTTGACAATTATATCCACTTTCCGTTATTGTGGATGGGTTACTCTTCCATATAAATATTGACATTAGAATTTAGATCTTTTTAATCATCAAGCTTTTATCTAGAGTTGAGTCTCTTACAAAATCAGAAGCATGTAAATCAATCAATTTATCAGCTTGATGTCTGTATACTCTAAATTCAAGTTTTTCGAAGTTTTCATTATCTTCTATCATATCTTTTAATATCTCTGCAAGGTAAGATAATAGTTCGATAGTAAGAATTGTTTTAGAATGTAAATCTATCCGACAACTCTTTGTTGTTCCTTTATTTTGACAAAAGAGAAAACCAATTTCCTCATTATTATTCAATACTTGAAAAAATCGATATTTAGATTTTGAAATATTCTTCGATATGTGTTTATTATAATTGTCTATACTATTTTCTCGTACATATTCCTCTCCATCGGTTTGAGAAACAGCATTTATCTGATTAAAAAATATGTTTGAAAAAAGATCTTTGTATTCGTCAGTATATACTAATATAGTTTCAAGATTGATAGAGTTACTCTTAGACTTGGTTATTTTATCAATAAAAATGGAGATAGGAGTCACTCCTAAACCTACAAATTTGTAGTCTAATTTCTTATACAAATTGACTGCAGGTTCGTTTGAATTCAAAACAGCTAAAGCCATGAATTTCTTCTTTGTTTCTTTAGCTCTTTTTTCGGAAAAATCCATCATATATTTTCCTAGACCCTTTTTCCTGAATTCTGGTAAAACAGCTACTCCAAAGATGAAAGCATCAGAGCCTTTTTTCGTTCTTAGAGAAAGTAAACCAGCTAGTATACCATTATAATAGCAGAAATAATTCTCTGCAATTATTTTAATATACAAGAACATGAAGAAACGCATGATTGGAGAGTAGTTAGCAGCTTCAGGATCGTTAGAAATAAGCAGTTTCAACCAATTTTTCTTAAAAGATTTCCATTGGAAAAGATTGACACCTTTCATCTCTATCTGATTGTTATCTACCGCCATAAATAAGGTCTAGAACGTATTTATATCAATATTGTCATTTAAACTTCTCTTGTCAAAGTAATATGGTTATAACATAATTAATTCTCAAAACAATTTTAAGTGTGTAACAAAGCTTTTACTTAATATTGATAAGAGATGGTAAAGTTTGATTAACACAGTTTTAGGACCTATTTCAGAAGATAAGTTGGGAATTACTTTAATGCATGAGCATATCGTTGTTGATATTACTGGTGCAGAGAAGAGTTTAGAAAAAACCTA
>DAOVRE010000273.1 GCA_030628305.1 Candidatus Heimdallarchaeota archaeon
GTTATTATTAATAACTAGAACAGGAGAGAAAGTAATTAGAAAATTAGCTCGATCTAGTAAATCAGGAGAGATAATCGGTCGACTTTATCTAATGATTATTACTGAAGAAAACACAGGATTTAAAGAAAACAAACATTCAGTTGAAATTCACATCAATGTTCTCAATGACTTGAGATATAAGATTATAGTACAAGAAATACTCATAGAAGCTATTAAGGAATTACAATGCTATGAATATATAACAACAGTTGACACTTGCAGTTACTTAGAAAGAAATTGGGATTTCTGGGAAGGATTAGGAGCTAAAATGGCTCTAGAAGGAGCACAAAATCGATTATTCATGGAAGATTTCGATTGGGACATGATAGAAGAGTGGAGGCACGAAGGTCATGAACTTGCCAAGAAAGAAAAGGTTGATCTTTTTTCCTTTGAAAGATGTCCAGAGGAAATTATACTCGAATATACAACCACTTACAGTGAGATTATACGCTTAATGCCATTAGGTGAATTCGACTACATTCCTGAACCCACAACACCCTTCACTAGACGAGAAAAAGAAGAAAATCATAAAAAAACAGATCACAAATGGTATACACTTGCTACAAGAGAAAAAAATGGAGAGATAAGTGGATTGACAGAGATTCTTTATTCAGAATCCAGCCCCCATAAAGTTGAACAGATGTTAACAGGAGTAAAACCTGAATATCGAGGAAGAGGTTTGGGTAAATGGTTAAAGGCTGAAATGATGGTTTTCATAAAGAACAAATTTCCTGAAATTGAATTTATATCAACTGGAAATGCTGATATGAATGCACCCATGATTTCAATTAATGATAGGATGGGTTTCATAAGAGTTCTCACAGAGAAGTGTTATACAATAAAACTTGAAAAACTGAAAAATAAAATCAATCAATAGTGATAGAAAGAAATAGAAAAAACATTAAGCTTTTAAAGGTGACTCTACTTCCAAATCATCCCATTTACCACAACGACTACCCCACCTTGCAATTAGTTCATTGTTCTGTCTAATTTCAACAATCTCGCAAACATTAGGACAACCATCACACTCAAAACCTCTTGATTCAAATGATTGGTCAGGAATATCCCACCCATAGAATCTAGATTTTCCACCATTTTTCTTCATGGTTTCTTGCGCAAGTATAGCTGCACCAATTGCACCCATTACATCATAGTGTTTTGGTATAATTACTTTGTAACCAAAAGTTTTCTCAAATGATTCTTTTATCCCTAGATTTGCAGCAACTCCACCTTGAAACATTATAGGGGCAAGTATTTCCTTTCCTTTTCCCACATTATTAAGATAGTTCCTTACTAAAGCCTCGCAGAGACCTTTGATGATATCATCTGTTGAATGACCTAATTGTTGTTTGTGAACCATATCACTTTCTGCAAAAACTGTGCATCTTCCAGCTATAGCTACAGAATTGTCCGATTTGAGAGCACAAGCTCCAAATTCCTCTATTGGAACATTCAATCTCCTAGCTTGCTGATCAAGAAAAGAACCTGTTCCAGCAGCACATACTGTATTCATGGCAAAGTCTATTGCAACACCATTTCGTATAATAATGATTTTACTATCCTGTCCACCTATTTCAATTATAGTCTGAATATCAGTCTGTTCATTTAACGAAGCTAAAGCATGGGCAGTGATTTCATTTCGCACTATATCAGCTCCAATAAGGACACCTGTAAGTCGTCTAGCACTTCCAGTCGCTCCTGCACCAGCAATGTCATAATGCTTTCCAAGTTTTTCTCTCATCTGTTGGATACCCTTTTGCACAGATTCTATTGGTTTACCTTCAGTTCTAATATAGATTGACTCTATTACTTCTCTTTTTTCATTTATCAAAGCAACATTGGTGCTTATAGACCCAACATCTACTCCAAGATAGTATTTCTCTACTGCTTCTGTCATTTAACTCGACTCCATTTTTCTTCGTTTTAATAAATCTACAAATGCTTCTAATCGTGTTTGAAATCCTGCTTCTCCTGTGTGTTCATCTACTACTAATGAGAGTATAGGCATGTCATGTTCCCTACTAACTTGGGGGGCAATACTCCTTGTGATTATCTCAGGCATACAAGTGAAGGGATAAAGATGAACCATTCCATCCCATCCTTTGTTTTTGTAAACTATCATATCACCTATATTCTCCAACGCTTCTCCCCCACATCTATGTTGTAAATATGGTTGGGCTGCTTTTCGAGCTATCTGATGATGCATAGTGATGAAAGGATTAAGTTTGTGTCCTACATCTATGAAACTTCTCAATGTCGGAGTACTCTCCACTACAACTCCAAGCTCATTCAGTTTGCGGTGAACATCGACATTAAGTGATGGTTCTATCACGACATAAATCTCTCCACTAATCACGATTTTTAATGGCTTTTCATCTTCTCTTATTTCAACATTTTGCTCGAATAACTCTATTATTTTTCTCTCTAGTTTTTTAATATTTCGTATACCTTCAGTCTCAACGATTATTCTAAAAGCTTGCTTAGCAATTTTTTCTGAACGCCCTTTTTCTATTTCCAAAGCCCTATACTTATAGAGCAACTTATCTACTAAATCTGTATACCTATTCTTGATCCACGCTATTCTAAAAGCACGAAGAGTCTGGAGATATGAACAACCATTACTCTCCTCCTTAAGCACTTTCCAAATACGCAAAGGATGCAAGAAATCTAGCATAATATATCTGAAATTGTCATATCCCAAATCTTCAAGGATCAGTTTCTGAACAGGCCAATA